>NZ_JAZGQE010000185.1:0-8520 GCF_048593885.1 Yersinia sp. 1252 StPb PI
ATAAGTGTTGATTTTATGTTTCGAAATGTTTGACTATTGCTCTGTAAATTGAGCAAAAGGGAATCATTATGCTTTGGAAAAATACCAGGGAGCAGTTCGGGCGCATGACTATTGCTATCCACTGGTTAGTGGCATTTACGGTGTATGCGTTGTTTGCCCTGGGTTTATGGATGGTAACTCTGGGCTACTACGATGGCTGGTATCACCAGGCACCTGAAATACATAAAAGCATCGGATGCATATTGTTTGCGGTGATGTTATTTCGGGTGATTTGGCGCTTTATTTCGCCGCCACCTAAACCCTTATCGAGTTATAGCCGCTTAACTCGGGTAAGCGCGATATTGGCGCATTTGATTTTATATATTGTCCTATTTTGTATCATGTTCAGCGGTTATTTGATCTCAACAGCAGATGGGCAACCAATCAATGTATTTGGTTGGTTCAATGTCCCTGCAACACTGACCAATCTACCTGACCAGGCAGATACTGCCGGAACTGTACATCTCTATTTGGCTTGGGCAGTCGTCGTGCTTTCACTCTTGCATGGACTGGCCGCGATTAAGCACCACTTTATTGATGGTGATGTAACCCTTAAGCGGATGCTGGGACGTAGCACCGATTAACCAACTGTATTATGGAGAATTAAATATGTTTAATAAGACCCTGTTGGGCCTGGCTGTAGGTGCACTGATGTTTACCGCAGGCAGTGCCGTAGCCGCCGAATATAAAATCGATAAAGAAGGGCAGCATGCCTTTATCGAATTCAGGATTAAACATTTAGGATATAGCTGGTTATACGGCAGTTTTAATGATTTTGACGGTTCTTTCACTTTTGATGAGAAAAATCCGGCCGCTGATAAAGTTAATGTGGTGATCAATACCAATAGTGTTGATACCAACCATGCAGAGCGTGACAAACATCTGCGTAGTAAAGATTTCCTGAATGTCGGTAAATTCCCACAGGCAACGTTTGAGTCGACCGACGTTAAGAAAAATGCAGAAGGTTATTCGGTCGTGGGTAACCTGACATTAAATGGTGTCACTAAACCGGTGACATTGGAAAGCAAGTTGACTGGCCAAGGTAGTGATCCTTGGGGCGGTTATCGTGCTGGTTTTGAAGCCAATGGCACTATCAAGCTGAAAGACTTTAATATCACCACTGATTTAGGCCCGGCATCACAGGAAGTCGAACTGATTTTGTCAGTCGAAGGTGTTCGCGCCAAATAGTCAGAGCGATACCAATACCGTCGTTGTTTGACCTAAAGGAGCCTTGTGCTCCTTTTCTTTGGGTGCTACTCCGCACTGACTTCTGGCGTTAAATGCTAAACTAATTAATCAGATATCTTTCCAATGACTATACTTAAAAAAAACGAGCCGTAGCGTACAAGCATCATTAAAAGATTGATCTGACTCACTAGTCGTATTTAATTGTTTGTGGGGTATATATGGCCAATGTTCCCAAAAAAACGCGCACTATCAAGCCTCCTTCCTATTTAGATGCCATTATCCCGATGTTGTCGTTGGTGTTACTCGTCGGCGCATCTGTCGCTCTGTTTGGCCTCAATGCCGTCAATGGACCATTACAGGTCGCGCTTATTCTTTGCACCATGATTACCGCTGTAATCATTATGAAGAATGGTCATGTATGGGAGGATATTGCCCAATCCACGCGTAAGGGAATATCAACAGTGGTTGGCGCGATATTTATCTTACTTGCTGTTGGTGCATTAATTGGGACCTGGAACATGTCGGGGACGATACCGACTTTAGTTTATTACGGCATTATTCTGATTACACCAAATTGGTTTTTCCCCATTACCTTTCTTGTTTGTGTCGGGGTTTCTCTAAGTATTGGCAGCTCCTGGACAACGGCGGGAACCATTGGGGTAGGCTTGGTTGGGTTATCCAATATGATTGGTGTCTCACCAGAGATAACCGCAGGTGCCGTGATTTCTGGTGCCTATGTGGGTGACAAAATCTCGCCATTATCCGAAAGTACTGTGTTGGCCGCACAGTTGAATGGTGTTGAATTGTATCGCCATATACAGGCACAACTTTGGACCACAATTCCTGCCGCATTGGTTGCTTTGGTGGCATTCATCATATTGGGTATCAATCAACAAGCCAGCTTTGATGCCACAATTACGCACGCCGAATTAGCCCGATTTGATGAGTTATTCAACATTACGCCTTGGAATTTACTGCCACTGGTATTCTTGCTTGGATTATCTGTCGGTAAAGTCCCGGCACCGTTGGCCATTATTAGCGCGGCGTTATTGGCTGGTGTGATGGCAGCATTTATTCAGCCGCAGGCCATTGCGCGTTTTATTGCTGAACCTGATACCGCGTTACCCATTGCTGCGGTAAAGGGCGTTTGGCTGGCGATGGCTAATGGTTTTCAGGAGAACTCCGGTATTCCACAGATGGATGCATTGTTGTCGCGTGGGGGAATGGACAGCATGCTGCTGACTATCTGGTTGATTATCGGTGCAGTGACGTTCGGTATTATGGTGGATGACTTTGGCCTGCTTAATAAACTGGTAACCCCTATTTTGTTGCGGGCTAAAACCGTTGGGCAACTTTTTGCTTCAGCGGTTGCTACGGCCATTGGGCTTAATATCGTCGCGGGTGATCAATATATTGCTTTATTGCTGCCAACACGGTTATTCCACGGTGAATTTGCCAAACGCGGGTTAGCACCTGAAAATCTCTCACGCCTGGTGGGAGATGCCGGTATCGTCACCTCTCCGTTGATTCCCTGGAATTCTTGCGGTGCTTATATGGCGGCGGTATTGGGTGTATCCACCATGGGCTATCTGCCATTTGCGGTATTTAATATTGCCGCACCGATAGTCACGCTAATACTGGGTATCACCGGCTATAAGGTCCGCCGTATTGTGGTTGAGAGAGCATCATCGGTGCCACCAATAGCCAGTGATCGCCGGGAGGATGGGCTATAAACACCAGTTGGCCCTTGCTATGCCCAATATACGCCCAGTGAACTGGGCGCTTTATTGATGGTTGAGCGCTGATTGGCTTAAATATGGCCCGTCACTGATTGAATCCCTGATAATCAGTTCGGACTGAAATATATTTTCAGTTGATAAATATCCTCCGTCCAGCATTGAAATTAGCCGATTAATGACGTCATTTATCATACCGCTGACTGGGTCTTTAATACTGGATAACGATGGACTTAGAAAAGGTGCAATGGGGATATTGTCGAAGCCAATAAGAGAGACCGCTTCAGGTACTCTGATCCCTGCCTGATTTAATCTTTTCATGGCACCAATTGCCATATCATCATTGCTGGCGATAATCGCACTAAATGGTTGTTGGCTGGTTAATAACGATTCTACCGCAGTTGCACCACTGAGCGGGGTCCATTTCCCTTGAATAATAAGGTTATCGCGCAGCGGAAGAGAAAATGCATTTAATGCTTCTTTATATCCAGAAAGGCGCTCAATCGCTGTCGGTGAATCCAGTGAGCCGGTGATAAATGCAATATCCTGATGGCCTCGCTCAATGAGATATTTTGTCGCATTATAACTGGACCCTTTATGATCGCAGAAAGTACAGTGGCTGTGGTTTTTTCTTAATTTTCTGTTGACCACCATAATGGGCTGCTTATATTTATCAATAATAAGATCCATATCATCCACAGTTAAAAATCGGGGATAAATTATTATTGCGTCGCAACGTAAATCGAGCAGGAATTGGATTGCTTCTTGTTCCTCTTCCGCACTGTGTTTCCCGTCAACCAGCACCAGCTGACGGCCATTATTCTCTAATTTTTTGGCCGCTTGAGACAGTATCTCATTAAAGTAGTTACCATTATAAAGAGTATTGGTCACCACCAAACCAATGCATTGTGATTTATTGGTCGCCAGATTTCTTGCCAGCAAGTTTGGCCGATATCCGCTCTCTTCAATCGCTTTATATACCTGCGCTTTAGTCACTTCACTGACATAGCCTTTGCCTGACAGAACACGCGAAACAGTGGCTTTCGAGACACCTGCTTTTTTTGCCACTTCTAGCATTGTAGACATAGGTCTTTCCTACCCGTTGAAAATTATTGTCATTCTATACCTTTCGCCCTCGAAACTGCACGGCTGTTAGCAATATTCACTTACCCTATGGGCGGGCAGACATGCTGTTCCAATTGGGTTCTGGACCATGCGCTATAGACTGGCGGCTGACTGGCAATACTCCGTTCTTTAGGCCCACAGCTACTGTCGTGCACAATAACACGCCTAATCAATGCTGATCGTTATCACAAAATAAGAATTTAATTGCTCCATCTATTGAATTGCAGTCAGTAATTTAAGATTCTCGTGTGGAACCGGTTACCTAGTTGCCTGATAATAACTAAAAGCAAGGGTGTATCGGCAGGTAATATTTAAATAACACTATGAATATAATAGCTAATTACCATTTATGCTGGTGAGGATAGTCCCTCTTCGATTACAAATGGTTTGCTTAGCTCGGCGTGCGTCATTACGGGGAGTTGCTACTCATGTCAAAGAATTATGCCGCAGTATCTGCATCGATAGTCGATGCCATTGGTGGGGCGAATAACATCGCAGCGGTGACCCACTGTATGACGCGTTTACGCTTTGTGCTTAACGATGATAGTGCGGTTGATCTGGCGAAGTTGAAGTCCATCACCGGTGTGCTGGGTGTGGTGCGCAATGAAAACCAGTGTCAGGTTATTATTGGTAATAACGTTTCATATGCCTATGCTGAAGTGCTAAAACTGCTGCCGGAAGGCCTGGTAGCTGAAAATACGCTGCCGCAAAAAAATAAAATAACCTTGAAACGCATCGGCGCGGGGATCCTTGATGCGCTGATTGGCACCATGTCACCTCTGATTCCTGCCATTATCGGTGGTTCGATGGTCAAACTGTTGGCCATGATTCTGGATATGACCGGTGTTTTTGGCAAAGGCTCATCGACACTGATTATTCTCAATGTCATTGGTGACGGAGCGTTCTTCTTCCTTCCGGTTATGGTTGCTGCTTCTGCCGCACTCAAATTTAAAACCAATATGTCGCTGGCTATCGCCATTGCCGGGGTGTTGGTTCATCCCGCCTTTATTGATTTAATGGCTAAAGCTGCACAAGGTCAACAAGTTGAGTTTATGGGCGTTTCGGTCACGGCGGTGAAGTATACCTATACCGTTATTCCGGCATTATGTATGACCTGGCTGCTGTCTTATATTGAAAGATGGGTGGATCGCATTACACCAGCGGTGACCAAAAACTTCCTTAAACCAATGTTAATTGTGCTGATTTCCGCGCCTATTGCCATCATGTTTATTGGCCCTCTGGGAATTTGGATTGGTAGCGGTATTTCTTCGTTAGTGTACACCGTTCATGACTATCTGGGCTGGCTCTCGGTAGCGATTATGGGGGCACTCTGGCCTTTATTGGTTATGACCGGCATGCACCGTGTCTTTACCCCAACCATTATTCAGACCATTGCGGAGACCGGCAAAGAGGGCATGGTTATGCCATCAGAGATTGGCGCTAATCTTTCACTGGGTGGCTCATCGTTGGCTGTCGCATGGCGAACCAAAAACCCGGAATTGCGCCAAACGGCGCTGGCTGCGGCCGCATCAGCGATTGTCGCAGGTATCTCTGAACCGGCACTTTATGGGGTGGCATTGCGCCTTAAACGCCCGCTGATCGCCAGTCTTATTAGTGGTTTTATTTGTGGTGCAGTCGCCGGAATCGGTGGGCTGGCAAGTCATTCGATGGCGTCCCCTGGATTATTTACCAGTGTCCAGTTCTTCGATCCGGCCAATCCAATGAGTATTGTATGGGTGTTTGGTGTGATGATTCTGGCCATCGTGATTTCGTTTATTACCACGCTGTTGCTGGGTTTTGAAGATATCCCGGTTGAAAATAGCGAAAGCGATACCGCCCATTCTGCTGTTGCGCCAAGCGCAGTAAAAATTAACTAAATACGAGGTATGTAATGCCAGTATCAACATTTCCCGACGGTTTCTTATGGGGCGGCGCATTAGCCGCAAACCAGGCCGAAGGTGCTTGCTTTGAAGGTGGAAAAGGGCTGACGACGGTTGATATGATCCCTCATGGACCACACCGTTTGGCAGTAAAGCTGGGGCAGGAGAAGCGTTTTACCCTAAGAGATGATGAGTTTTATCCCAGTCATCAAGCGATCGATTTCTATCATCGTTATAAAGATGATATCGCGTTAATGGCTGAAATGGGGTTCACCGTATTTCGTACCTCAATCGCATGGAGTCGGATTTTCCCTAACGGTGATGAGTTAACCCCGAATGCGCAGGGCATCGCATTTTACCGTGACCTTTTTGCCGAGTGTAAAAAGTACAATATTGAGCCGCTGGTGACGCTGTGCCACTTTGATGTTCCCATGCATCTGGTCACAGAATACGGCTCGTGGCGTAACCGGAAGATGGTTGATTTCTTCGCCCGTTATGCGCGCACATGTTTTACGGCGTTTGATGGATTAGTTAAATACTGGCTCACGTTTAACGAAATTAATATCCTATTGCATAGTCCGTTCTCTGGTGCCGGGCTGGTGTTTGAGCAACAGGAAAATCAGGAGCAAGTAAAGTATCAGGCGGCTCATCATGAGTTGCTTGCCAGTGCCTTGGCGACAAAAATTGCCCATGAGGTTAATCCGAATAATCAGGTGGGGTGCATGCTGGCGGGGGGGAACTTTTATCCGCGCACGTGTAAACCCGAGGATGTGTGGGCCGCGCTGGAGAAAGACCGTGAAAATCTGTTTTTCATTGATGTACAGGCCCGAGGTGCTTATCCGGCTTATACCAGACGGCTTTTCAGGGAGAAAGGGATTTCAATTGTTACTGAAACGGGTGACGACGAGATACTCAAGCATACAGTGGATTTTGTCTCCTTTAGTTATTATGCCTCCCGCTGTGCGTCGGCCGATATGAACGACCATAACAGCAGTGCGGCGAATATCGTAAAATCGCTGAAAAATCCTCACATTGAGGCCAGTGAATGGGGGTGGGGTATTGATCCTTTAGGTTTACGCATCACCATGAATATGATGTACGACCGCTATCAGAAACCGCTATTTTTGGTTGAGAATGGGTTAGGTGCCAAGGATGAAATTAACCCGCAAGGCGAGATTGAAGATGATTATCGCATCAGTTATTTGCGCGAGCATATCAAAGCTATGGGGGAGGCCATTGCTGATGGCATTCCGGTAATGGGTTATACCTCATGGGGTTGTATTGATCTGGTTTCTGCTTCTACCGGTGAAATGAGCAAGCGCTATGGTTTTGTTTATGTTGACCGTGATGATCAGGGCAAGGGTTCTTTAGCCCGTAAGAGAAAGAAATCCTTTTATTGGTACAAAAAAGTTATTGCCAGTAACGGTGCCGATTTGGATTAAGTCATCTGCCGGGATATCGTCTATAGCCGATATCCCCAGTGGATAAATATAGTCGGGAGCGGGTCCATTTTCTCCTTATGACGTATTACCCGGCACTATCATTACTATCGTGCGGGCCTTTCTTCAGATGAATCATGAAATCGGTAAATGCGGTGCGCAGCGGCGCAAACAGTGGGTGTTTACGGTTCTCCAGCATCGTTTCTGAAAACAGTTTCAGCCCGAGAGCAAATGCTGCGGTTTTCTCTTTGCCGAAGTCTATATCTTCTCGCATTTGTAACCGTTCGATGATGCCGAGGATCTCGTCATGATTCTCGGCTTCGAACGTTAGCGGGGCTTTCTCAATAGCGTCACCTTTGCGGTCGGTCAGCGGCTCAATGGTGATGCGATAACGATATCCCGGCATCAGCTTTTCTCCTGATCTTTTTCATCAGTTGTAGCCGAAGGCGGTGCTAACTCTTTTTCAATCACTTCTACCGCCGCCAGTAGTGCCGCGTTAATGCGCACGACTTGTTCTGGTGCGACATCAGAACGCATCATACTGCTACGTAGAATGTGACGTAAGCGATGCATAGCATCAGAAATACCTTCTGCCAGATTCCCTTCTGGCCGGCGATTTACCTGTGCCAAGCGGGAGAAAATCACATCCACCATCTGTTGATTTTGTTGTAATTCAACTTTACCGGCATCAGTGATTTGGTAGCTTTTACGGCCATTACCGGTTGCCACTGGCGTGACAAAATCTTGCTCTTCTAGCAGGGTTAGCGTTGGGTAGATAACCCCAGGGCTTGGAACATAGAGCCCGGAGGACGCCTCTTCAATTGCCTTAATCAGCTCGTAACCGTGGCTCGGTTTTTTATCAACCAGCGCCAAGAGGACGATGCGCAAATCCCCATGTTCGAACAAGCGATGCATTTTATCACCGCGACCACGCCTGCCGCCCCTTACTGCTTCAGCGCCTTCAGCGGTTATATGATGACGACCTCCGCGATGCATCCTTTCGCCACAGTGGCGCTGCCCTTCATGGTGTTCGCCGCCCTGATGATGACCACGTTTTGAAAAACCAAACATAATGTCTCTCCTTTAGATATATCTAAACAATTTAGATATATC
>NZ_JAZGQE010000186.1:0-8382 GCF_048593885.1 Yersinia sp. 1252 StPb PI
TCATTTTTGCATTTCTAGATGTGCCAACAATACCCGTAAGGTGCGGATGATGTGCGACGTCGCCCAAACCAAGGTTTAAGAGACTTGGATATTTACCAACTCATTTTTCCTATAGCTTATTTGTGACAAACTCCACTTATTTTATGAGGGAAATAAGGTGCTTATAGGCTATATCAGGGTGTCAACAAGTGACCAAAATACAGAGTTACAACGCAATGCATTAATTAGTGCAAATTGCGTACAGATTTTTGAGGATAAAATAAGCGGGAAATCGTCAGACCGACCGGGTTTAAAACGCGCAATGCGTGCAATGTCCGAGGGAGATACATTGGTTGTGTGGAAACTCGATCGATTAGGGCGCAGTGTTCGCCACCTAATTGCACTGATAGAAGAGTTAAAAAACCGTGGTGTGCATTTTCGTAGTTTGACCGATAGCATTGATACCAGCACCGCGATGGGCCGTTTTTTCTTTCATGTCATGTCAGCGCTAGCTGAAATGGAACGTGAATTGATAGTCGAGCGCACTCTCGCGGGATTGGCTGCGGCTAGGGCTGAGGGGCGGATAGGCGGGCGGCGGCGCATCATGACAGATGAAGTAATTGAACAGGTTAAGCGCATGTTCGCACAGGGTGCAACACTGCGCCAGGTAGCGCTGATAACAGATGTATCACCGAAAACCATATACAAATATATTCCCGCACAAGAACGTCGAGCCATCGCGCTAAAATGACAAACAAAAAGCCCGCATAAGTTGCGGGCTTAACGTTGCTGCAGCACAGACAAAACTGACTGTGTTCCCAGGGTATTACAAGAAACCCAATCCCAGATCTACATCCGCCAACATTTCGCGTAAATCCTCACTGACCTTTTCCAGACTGAGCGAGAACTCTATTTTTCTCGCCTTGCCATCCTTAAAAAATTCAGTGCGGGTTTCGCTGATGCCAGTAATCACAAACATGCCATAGATCCCGCCGGTACCTTCTATCAGCGGGTAGGCTTTGCCGGTGTAAGCCATGATGCGCAGTGCCGCCAGCGACACATCACCGCCGGTTACTTCCGGGTACAGCGTCCCGCCCAGCGTGATTTTATCTTCACCGGGACCAATGTATTGATAGCGTGGCGACTTCCCTACCCGACTGTTATTCACGTGTCTGAAGGTACTTTCCTGCCCCAGATTCTGATAAGGCGCGGTGCGCAGTTCAAATACAAACAATCCAAAAACCATCATCATAATTATTGCTCCCTGTCGGTAAACGTGGAACGGCGGCGGGATTCTTTCTGACGCTGTAGCGTGGCGATTTTGTCATACAGCAAATTAACCAGTTTATTCTCGTCTATGTTGGCCGCTTGCTGGCCTTCAAATTTGATTGTTATGTCGAAACGGTCACCCTCATGGGTTATCGGGCTGCTATTTCGCTGCGCACTGAGCGGTTTTCTCGCCAGTTGTGGAATCTCACCGGCCAGTGATAACGAGTCAAAATCATTACCCGGCGCGATCATATCCCGCGTGCGGGCCAGCATATCGCTGGCGCTCTGCTGCATTCTTGCCAACAGGCCAGGCTGTGCTGCCGTTTTTGCAGGGGCGGATAAATACGGCGAGGCTAACGGCAGATAATCCGGCACGTTTTTAAACACAATATCGCCCAGCTTATTCGGATCAGTAGCAGTAGCAGCGGCCGTAGTTGCAGTGGCTGCACTCTCTTTTGTGCGGTCAACCTTGCCGTAAATTGACGGGGCAGCCTGTGGCGCGGTAGCAATCGCTGACGTTGTCGCGTTTGCCATAGCGCTACTGTTACCAGCAACGGGTTTATCAGGGCTCCACGACCAGGCGGATTTTGCTTCCACCATTTTTTTTAGGACCGGATCCCATTCATACATCACCGGCGCTTTCGGCCCATTCATTGCCGCTACCGCACCACTGGCCGCATCTGCCGCTTTCGGGATTGCCCCCAGTTTTTCCAGTAACCAGCCTAACCCCTTCGCCAGTTGTTCCACCGGCCAGAATAGACCACTAATGACCGCACCAACCACCTCACCAAAGGTTTTACCGGCATTAGTCGCCGCCTCCAGCGAGGCTTTCGACGATTCGACCGGCGAAAGCAACTGAGTGAACCAGTTCCACACCCGACCAATCGCGCTGCCGATGGCGTCAAATATGGGAGACAGTGGCGCAAAGGCCGCTTTCACCGGCTGCAATCCCTCCACCAATCCGGTAAAGAACCCACTGAAAAATGCCTGTATCGGTTGCCAATATTTATAAATCAGCACGCCCGCGCCAATAACGGCCGCCACCAATAGCCCGACCGGACTTAATACCAACCCCACAGCCGACCCCAGCGCACCAAATACCGTGCCGCCAATACTGCCCAGCAGACGCAACGGCGAAGTTGCGATCCACTTCAGCATATTACCAAGCCGCCCCAGCGCCGCCCCCGGCTGACTAAACGCAGCGGACATAGCAGCACCAGCGCGCCCAGACGCGCCAGACAGTGCCATTTGCGCATTAGATCCGAGCAGCGCCATTTTCGACTGCAACCCACCCAACGCGGAACCGGCCACACTGGCACTGGTTCGCCATGACAATAACGCCGGAGACACGCGCAGTATGTTAGGGACCAGCCGACTGATCCCACCCGTTAGCCAGGTGAATTTTGGCAGCAACGCACCCAATCCCCCGTTACCGGCCAGTAACGAGAACCCCAAGCGCAGGGCCAGCATCGGCCCCAATAATGCCGCCGCAGCCAGCGCCAGCCCACCCAGCGTAATAGTGGCAATCGACAGTGTCGCCACCACTTTCATGATGGTGCCTGCCAGTTTGGGGTTGGCTTCCACCCAGCGACGCACACCGCCAATCATGTTTTTCAGCGTATCGACCACGTCAAGCATGGGCGCGCGCAGAGTTTCACCCATCGAACTAAGGGCGTTACCGCCGCCAGTTTTTAACAACTGCAATTGCGCCGATATAGAGTCCTTATCAATATCAGACTCTTTTTGCATGGAGCCTTTGGAGCCTGCCGAACTGGTCAGTGCAAGCTGTCTATCCAGCTCATCAATGTTATTCACCAGTTTGGCGGCATCTTTACCGAAGTCTTTACCAAACAGTTGCGTAAGCACCCTCAATCGGTCAACGTCAGGCAGTTTTTTAACTGCGCCTAGCACTTCGCGAATAGTGCCCATCGCATCGACCGACATTGCTTTTTCAATCTTTTTTTCGTCCATGCCGAGCGCGTCTAAGCCAGCAAAAAACTTGTCGCTTTGCATGGTGGCAATCGACAGTTCGCGCACCATGGCATTAGATGCACTGGCGGCAATTTCGGCTTGTGCCCCCAGAGACAGGAATGTCGATCCCAGCGCTGCCGCCTGTTTGTAATTCAGTCGGTCAGCCACACCGCCCATGCGTTGCAGTACATCAATGATATCCGCCCCTTTCGACTGGGCGTTATCATCAAGATAGTTCAGGGCGTCGCCCAGTTGTTCAATATCTTTGGTCGGGATCTTATACAGCCCAGAGATTTTACCGAGGCTTTCCGCCAGTTCACCGGCGGGCAGTTCAAAGGCTTTGGACGCCTTGGCGGAGACATTGGCAAAATCCAACAGTTCTTTTTTCTGTTGTGCAAAGCTGGCACCTTGCGTTGCCACCCCCATGCGTGCGCCACCTTCAACCAGAGCAGCAAAGTCTGATGCGCCACCCGGTAAAGGGGCGTCCTCAGCCGCATCTTTAATCGCGTTTTGCATTTCATAGAATTGTGCCGTGCGCTGGCCGTTATCATCACGCAGGCCATCAACCTGTTTTGCTACACCCTTCATGGCATCTTCCATGCCGGTGTAACTTCTCAGTGCCAGCGCCACCGGAGCCGCCATCACCGCGCCGGTGGCGAGTGCGGTCATGCCGCCGGATTGCAACTTGCCGCGCAGCTCTTGCCCACGATCGTAACTGCCGCGCGCCGCCGCCACGCGTTTTAACCGCTGCTCTTGCAGTTGCAACTGGCGGTTATATTGGGCGGTGCGGTTAGTGATTTGCTCCGTGGCGGTGCTGTTACTGGCAACCGAAACACCGTGCTGGTAAAGACTGGCGCGCAGTTCAGCCAGTCGCCGCACTTCAACGGTCTGTTTTTCCTGTAACTTACCCAGGCGGCTATCCCACTTTTGCACAGCGGCGATCTGCTTCTGTGTAGGGTTATCGAGGGATTTGACCGCGTCGGAGGCCCGGCGCAATTTCTCTATACGGGCGGCGGCTTTATTGCTGGATTCGGCCAGCTTGTCGAAACTGGCGGCCTGTTTGGGTAAGTCACGCAGGTTATCGCGTGTGGCTTTGATTTGCCGCCCTAGCGCGGCGGTACTTTTCTGGGCGGCATTAAAGGGTTGAGTCAGGTTATTGACCGCCCCTAAAGCCACTTTTATCGATAGGTTGCGGTCAGTCATGGATTATTCTTCCGTGGTTCCCCAGCGTACCGCAGCACGCTCACGCCAGGCTAAAAGGTCGGGCACGGTCATTGCCCAGAGATCAGGCAATGACCAGTGAAAAACAAAAGCGACATCAGCGATCACATCTTCTATTTGGCTAAATCCAAACTCATAGCTGATGTTTCCGCTGTCGTCTTGCTCCCCTCTAATTCCGAGTTGGGTTGCAAAAAATCGACAACTTCCGCCGCAAGTTGGGAAAAGTCCCATATATCCATTGTGACTAGCTCAATTTCGGTCAGCGCCGGAGAAGTCACACGCGGCAACAGCTTAATTAGAGAATTAACATCTGAGGTGACGACATCGTACAACTTCAGGCCGCGCAGGGAACCGGCTTGTTTCAGTGCGCCAGTGAGAGAAACCTCTTTGATGACTGACTTGCCACGCTTGATAGGTGTTTGTAAAACGACAGTATTCGACATAAATAAATTCCCAGATTAAAGGCCAATGTTAGCGCGGTGTTTTTCCAGCATATCCACACCGTTCACCCGGTAGATCATGTTCAGGACATCCAACTCTAAAAGTTCCTCGTTGTTTGCCGTGATCTTGCAGTAGGTGTTTTTCAGCGTGTATTTATGGCTGGTATCATCACCCTGTTTCGCGCTGCCGGGATCGTGCTCGGTGTAACGGCCGCGCGTCTGAATTTCCAGCGGGATAGCCTCGCCGGTATCTTCTGCCTGATAGGAGCCAGCAAAACGGAACTGCACCCCGTCAGCGGTAGGCGTGCCCCACAGTTTCAGTAATTCAGGGGCCAACCCGCCAAGGGTTAACTCCATATCCAGCGCCCCCGCCTCAAAGCCGAGATCCACCGCGACCGAGCCGGGCATACCTGCACCCTGATAATCTTCCGTCTTGATAGTCAACTTCGGCGGCGTCAGCTCCGAGGCTTGCCCCAGATAGCTATCGCCATTGACATAGACGTTGAAATACTTAAGTTTTCTTGGCAATGCCATAGTAATAACCCTTAGCTATTGACGGCATTCGCAAAACTCGCGAAATATTCGTCGGTGAATTCCTGAATTAACCCCAGATTTTCCAGCGGCGGCACCGGGGTGTAGTTATACCGAATGGTCAACTTGCCCAGCTTCAGCGTGTCGGTGGTGTTGGCGTCGGTGTCATACCAGCAACGGGCACCCAACAAGCGACCGGCAGTTACGTAGGCCGACAATTTGCGGTTGATACCGTCGATAACATCTTTCGCCAGCGACGGCGTTAGCGGCTTGTCGATGTAGTAAAAATGGGCCTCCGCAACGGTATCCAGCAGGATCTGCGCGGTACGGGTATAGCTTTCGAAAATAAAGACCTCTTCCTCGCAGGTGCGGGAACCCCAGAAACGGAAACCTTTTTGCTTGATCAGCGTGGTGATGTGGTTACTGTTCAACTCGTCGGCGTCGGTATCTTTGCCTTGCAGGGAGAAATAGATATCAACCGAGGTGCCCAGCACGCCATCGACCGGCACGTTGGACAGGGTTTTATGCCAGCCGATATCCGCGTCAATCTTGGCGCGCAACCCCAGCGCATAAGCCGGTGCCGGTACCACAACGTTGCTTTCGGCTTCGCTGTCATACGCCAGCCAGTCGGGATAAATCACCATCACTTCCCGCTGAATGAAGTTCTTGCGGTAAAGTTTGGCCTCGGCAATAGTTTTGCAGCCGTTAGCACTGATATAAGCAAATGCCTTCAGTTCGCGGGCAAAAATGGCAATTTGGTTTGCCACTGGCAGCGTATCCAACCCCGGCGCGCCGATAATGCGCGGCTTTACACCGACCCGCATTTCAGCAACCAGCAAGGCATAAAGACCGGTATAAAGCCCGTTTTCATCCACACCGCCAATCACATTGGCTTCGGTGCTTTTTTCGCCCTCTTCCGTACCACCTTCAGCCACGCGGATAACCACGGTTTGCGGGCTGGCCTGGTCAGAAATGGCTTTCAGGGTTTGGCGTAATGTGCCGGTTTTCCCTGCTTTGCCGAGCACGTTTTTAACGCGCGTCAGTAATACCGGCGTATTCAGCGGAAAGGTGACGGCGTCGGCATCGTCCGCCGTACAGACCACGCCAATCACGGCGGAGTCGATATCGTTAATGATGGTCGATGTGTCAGTGGTTTCCTCACCGCTCACACCGTGGTGATAATTTGTTGCCATTGGGGTACGCTCCGAAAAGGATTAATCCTTGCCGAAATCATCAACCAACCTCGCGCGTAAATCACCGCCTGCCTGTTGTATCAGGCATGACACAATAAACAGCGGTATGTCCGAGCGGACTTTCCCCGCAAAATCAAACCATGCAACTGTTACCGGACGACCTCACCCCGCGCCCCGCCTTTGATATCAAAATAGGCGGCAAAACACAGACCACGGTTAACGACCGGTTGATCAGTTTAACGCTGACTGATAACCGTGGTTTTGAAGCCGATATGCTGGAACTGGTCATTGACGACGCAGACCAGAAAGTTGCCCTGCCCGCGCGCGGCGCACTGATTGATATTGCACTGGGCTGGAAAGATGAACCGCTAATCAATAAAGGCCGCTTTACCGTGGATGAAATCAGCCACATCGGCCCGCCGGATCAGCTGATTGTCACGGCCCGCAGTGCTGATTTTCGCGACACCTTCAATGTGAAGCGGGAATATAGCTGGCACGATATTACCGTCGGTAAACTGGTTGCCAGCATTGCTTCGCGCTATGACCTGAAAGCCGGAGTCAGTGAGGACTTGGGCAAGATAGAGATTGATCACGCCGACCAGACCAGCGAATCAGATATTAGCTTTTTAACCCGCATGGCGGAAAAGCTGGGCGCAATTACCACCATCAAGAACGGCATGTTGCTATTCATGCACCCAGGGCGTGCAGTATCGCAAAGCGGCAAGCTGTTACCGGCCATCACTATTACGCGCGCCAGTGGTGACAAGCACAGCTTCCGGGTGGCTGACCGTGACGCCTATACCGGCGTAACCGCCTACTGGCTGGATCTGAATTTTGGCAAACCCAAAAAAGCCACAGTCAAACGCCGCCGCCGCAGGAAAGCCGCAACACCCGCGCCCGCCAAGAAAGCGAAAGAACCGGCATCAACCAGTAAAGAGGGTGGATATCTGGAAGGCGTGGAGGGGAATGTTTTTGTGATGCGTGAAACATTCAAGACAGAACGGGCCGCCCGTCGTGCCGCTGCTGCGAGGTGGTCCAAACTGCAACGGGGTGCCGCTGAATTTACGATGACACTGGCGCGTGGTCGCGCTGACTTATTTCCAGAACTGCCTGCTGTCATGCAAGGATTTAAACCAGAGATTGATCAGGCGGCGTGGATAATTACCCAGGTCACGCACACCATCGGGGATAATGGATTTACTACCGCGCTAAATTTTGAAGTGAAAATATCCAGTTGGGACATGGCCGGAGAAGAAACAGAGTAAAAGAATTCAGGGAATGAATAGGTTATACTTTAGCCAAGCAAGAAAAGGTTGGAGTTATTATCATGATGTCATGCCCACAATGTGGTGCTGTTAGTCGCACCCGCACAAGCAGAATGATAACCGGCAATACCAAAGAGAATTATCACCAGTGCCAGAACCTGCTTTGCAGTTGTACGTTCACCACACTGCAATCAGTCGATAAAATCCTGTCCCGCCCCAGCCGTAATAACACTGCAACCCTACCCCGCGATCTGTTTCTGCCGGGCCACTTGGGTGACGACCAATTTGATTTGGGCTTTTGATACTCCCCCGCTTTTAATCAGCCTGCCGCGTGCGGGCTTTTTTGTCGGCTCGCTCTTTTGCTACTCGCTCAAATTCATCTACTGTAAAGTTTGAAAAATAGGCTAGCCATGTGTATAGGCAAAAAGCAACGATAGAGAGTACTGCCCATAAAAATGGATAATGGTCATTCATCACTATAGCCGAGAAAAGAAGAAACCCACTAATTATCAA
>NZ_JAZGQE010000187.1:0-8324 GCF_048593885.1 Yersinia sp. 1252 StPb PI
CTTTTGCCCAGTTCACTTTTTATTCTCCACGGAAAGCGTTAGTAGATTGATTTATACGTGAACATTATTTACGAACAATCTTGATTTTTGTTTACGTTCGAATAATTGGAATAGTATCTACGTTAAAATTGTCTTTTTAGATCGTCATCAAATGATAATGAGGATTAATTATGAGTAAGAATAATGACCACGGTAGTCATCAAGAAACTCACTGTGTTCCGGAAAACATTGCTCCGGCTCATGGTTGGCTTACTGCTCCTGTCGGGCGTACTGCATTTGCCATAACTAAAGGGTGGCTACCCAATGGTTGGCCAGCAAGTGAAATGGAAGGGATGAAAAACTTTCCCCGTTATACTAACACCAGCGATTCTGGTAACCTTATATGGTTCGCTGGTGAGGGGGGTCCGTATAACGATAGCACCTACATCTTTGCCGGCGTGGCATCACCTGTACCGGATGGAATTATCTTTAGTGGTGGCCAGACAGGTGGTAATCGTAACATCGTGAATTTGACAGATTCAGAGTTGCTGAACCAACATGGTGTGACCTGGCCGAAAACACCGGTCCAGCCTGGTCAGTATTTAAATGTCAATTGGATTCATACAGCGGTGCATTCCACCCGAGGCTACCGTTATTTTATTACCAAAAATAACTGGAACCCACATCGGAGAGCAACACGCGACGATTTTGAGCCAGTACCCTTTGCCAGTATTATTAATCGCGCGGGTGAGGGTTTTGCGGTCATGCCGGAGCAAAACATACAGTTACCGACCAATAAAAATGGTCACCATATCATTTTAGCAATATGGATGATTGCAGACACTGGTGCTGGTTTTTATTCAGCATTCGACGTCAATTTTGGTGGTGAAGGTGGTGGTGAAGGTGGTGGTGAAGGTGGTGGTGAAGGTGGTGGTGGCGAGACTCCAGCGTCGTGGTCGCCAAATGGCGTTCGGTACGAACTTGGTGATCTTGTAACACACAATGGTTACATCTGGAAGTGCATATATGCCAATACTTCCAATGCAGGGTGGGCGCCGGGTGCGCCGGGTGTGTATTTATGGAGCAGAGTAGTCATGTAGTATTTAGCATCTTTTTCGAACACATTATTCTAAAAGATAAACGCTAATATCATCGGGTGCATAGGCACCCGGTTTTTTGTGAATCATGTCGAAGAGTCTCTTAGTGTCAGCATAGCTGTCACCCCTTCTGAAAATGAATATTATGTCGCATAAGTTGGATAAGCCCAGTCAGTTGCCTGACTGGGCACTGTTGCAAAAGTCTGGTGATGGTAAGCTAAAGCGCCATTTTGGCTGAAGGAGTAACACATAACCCCATTCAAAGGTCGACATTTTCAGAGTGCTATTATCTTCTGGGCAGTACTCTGGTACTGCAAATACGGGATTAGCTACCGCGAACTCCAGTAAATGTTGGCTGAACAGGAGGTTAATGTTTGATCACACCACGATTTATCGTTGGGTACAGCGCTACGCACCTGAAATGGAAAAACGTCTGCGTTGGTACTGGTGCCATCCCACCGACCTGCGTCCCTGGCGTCTGGATGAAACCTACATCAAAATCGGCGGAAAATGGGCTTATCTGTACCGGGCGGTAGATAGCCAAGGTCGGACTATCGATTTTTCTCTTTCCTCACGCCTTAATACTCAAGCAGCTTATCGATTTTTGAAGAAAATGCTGGGCAACTTACGGGATTGGGAACAGCCTCGACGTATCATTACAGATAAAACACCGACCTACGGCAGAGCGCTGGCGTTGTTGAAACGAGAAGGGAAATACTTGCCGTATGTAGAGCACCGACAGATGAAATACGTTAACAACGTGATTGAATGTGACCACGGTAAGTTGAAGCAGATAATCAATCCGATGTTAGGCTTCAAAACCATGAGGACAGCTTATGCCACGTTCAAAGGTATAGAGGTCATGCGCGCGTTGCGTAAAGGCCAGGCAGAATCTTGGTATTATGGCCATCCACAGGGTGAAGTACGTATGGTGAATTACGTTTTCAGTATCTAAGGCTTCTAACCTGAGAGAAAACTTACCCTTAACGGCTGGCGCATTTTCAGAGTTAAATCATCCCTTGGGCCGTTCGCTGGTATTGTAAATACGTCATCAACTACCGCGACCCCCAGTAAATGCTAGCTGAGCGGGGCGTCAATGTTGACCACACCACGATTTATCGTTGAGTTCAGCGCTATGCGCCTCAAATGGAAAAACGTCTGTGTTGATACTGCCGTCATCCGACCGACCTGCGTCCCTAGCATCTGGATGAAAACTACGTCAAAATTTGCGGAAAATGGGCTTATTTGTACCGAGCCGTCGACAGCGACGGTCGAACTATCGATTTTTATCTTTCGTCCCAGCGTAATATTCAAGCGGCTTATCGATTTTTGAAGAAGATGTTGGGCCACTTACGAGACTGGGAACAGCCACGGCGTATAATTACAGAGAAAGCACCGACCTATGGCAGAGCACTCGCGTTATTAAAACGGGAAGGTAAATGCCCTCCAGACGTGGTGCACCGTCAGGTGAAATACCTCAACAACGTGATTGAATGTAACCACGGTAAGCTGAAACGGATAATCAATCCGATGCTAGGCTTCAAGTTTATAAAGACGGCTTATGCCACAATCAAGGGTATAGAGGTCATGCGTGCGTTGCGTAAAGGCCAGACTAAACCTTGGTATTATGGTCATCCGCAGGGGGCTGTGCACCTAGTGAACTACGTTTTCAGCCTCTAAAGGTTTGTAACCTAAGGGAACGTTTACCCTAACGGGCTATTTGCAACAGAGCCATATAACCTCTATTCAGGTGGCCAAATTCAGTGTGCCATATATGGACGTCCCGTGTTGTGCAAGCGCTGAGTTGATACGGTTTGCTGCCATATATCCGGCGTCATTACTCCAGCGCCATGATGTTATCCGCATCCTGTTTCCTTATCACAACACCGGTATGTCACTACTTCGGCACACTTCAGGCTATTACAGGATCGGTTCACCATTTTATCATCAGTACCTACAAACTCAGGAGGAATACTATTCTCCGGATAAAACAACGGTTAGTTAATAGAGAAAGCCCTGTTGACGTTAAAACTTGTGGATTCTGTCAGTAACCGCCAGACAATTCGTGTCAGCTTATTGGCCAACGCAACCGTAGCTTTCATTTTGCCTCTTCGTTCAGTAAGCTGCTTCAGCCATATCCCAGTGAGTAATTATATTTATGAACCCAGTGAATAACAGATAGGGCATCATGAATTATCAGTGTCCGAAGATCACGATTGCCATTTTTGGTCATCGAAGAAAGACTACTTTTACCTCCCGAACTGTGTTGTCTAGGGACTAGGCCACACTAGGCCACACTAGGCAGATAATTGTCATCCGTTAGTAAATTGCCCAGCGTTCAGTTCACTCAAAAAAGCCGCGGCAATAAGTGGACCGATACCCGGTATTGTCATCAACAGTTTATATTTGGGTTATTGTTGGCAAAGAGCCGCAGACTATGCTCTGCAGAAAGAATGCGTTCATTAAATGAATGTATATTTTCGAGCAACGAGAACAGTAATTGGCGAAGCACGAGAGAAATTAACTGCTCTGCATCTTCAATAATGTCGGGCAGTCTTTACTGTAAAATATGAATACCGACAGGGATCTCGATACCCTGTTCTGCCGACAGTGACTGGGCCTAGTTTGCCAGCGCAGTACGCTGCCCAATCATCAACTGCTGGGCGCCTCTGAGAGCCTTTATCTCCTGTTGTTCAACTTTTTTATAGTAACGAAATGAATGGCCGGGCGAAGAGTTGTCTCACAAATTACCAGCGCATCTTTGGCGTCGTTTTTCTGGTGATGCGTTAATGCTTAGCCGGACGTTAAAGCCCATAGACTGAAAAGTGCGTCCCCAGTAATGCGAAGTAGCGCAAGCCACCATGGCAATCATCGAACCGGCAGGAAATTGACTAATTGTAGTCAGTAATTTAGCCCAGGAAACCTTACGGTTAGATACGATACTACCGTCGCTCATCCAGACGCAAACCTGAAAGACAGATTTAGCCAGATCGATACCGATAACTGTTATTTCGTTCATGATGCAGTGCCCCTGTGAATAAGATCGCTCAGCATAAGAATGGCGGGACTTACGCAGAGTGAGGGACGCCCATCACATCACTACATTTTCTGTTATATCTAATTCTCAATGAAGTGAACGAAAGGTTTCTAAATATTACAATTATAAACAAACACTCAATGACAATGAACTATATATTTACATAAATGTAGCGTCATGTTTTTATCGCAACACATTAGTTAACATAATGTGTTCTTTAATTCTATAACTGAAATAGGTGTATTTTATGAAAAAAATCATTATGTCCTCTTTAGTAGCGTTGGGACTTCTATGTACTTTCAGTGGTTCAGCTCTGGCAGACAATAAGGATAAATGCGAGGATTATCATCGTGCAATCCAAGAAAATTGCTTTGGTGGGACTGGGGGGATTGAAAGTGGAGGTATGGGAGCTTGCTTAGGAGCCCAATTGGGTGCTTGGATAGCAGGTTGTTAATATCCAACAGCGTTGTCGCGTTTCTGTCACATTAGCATAGCCTAAATTTTTATTACAAAACCAATTTTGCAACAAACCTGATAATGGCAGAGCGCGGTATTGCCATTGATCATTCCACGTTTCACCATTGGTTACTCGTCTAGAACCTGTTAATTCGGGCTTGTTGCAAATAATGATAGGCGATGATTTTGCTCATAGCTGGGTGGGGTAATTAGACTGGAGTTTAGTGGTTATTGATCTTACCCAGCAATAGTGGACACGGTACTAAGTGAGTCACCACTTAACCAGAGGTGACTCACATGACAAAACCAACATCAACTAGTAAAAAAACTCGCAAACAGCACCCGCCTGAATTTTGGATTTGGGAAGTATCGGAACCAGAAACGCAGTTAAGCGGTCATTTTAAATAGCCAAAAATCAACCAGCCAATTTACATAGCAGATTGCCCTTCTTAGCCACCTCATTTACGATAGCCAAATTACCTGTACTCATCTTGGCTACAATCAAGGGAAAAGGAGTTATTAATGGTCAACCAGTTTTTTTGCCATTTGTGACCACTCCAATTGGGAGTTCTACACCGGAACCGCCGAAATTTCCGTTCATCCAGTTTTAGCCCAGCAACCAGTGCATCCAGGTCAATAAGCTCATTGCTGCTCTGGAAGGTGTAATGCCCATTCAGTAAAATGTGTTGCCAGGCCACTGGTGATATCCGGGTCAGAGCCTCAATGCCTTTAGCATTCTCTTCCGCTTCCAGTCTCTCTGATCTTCTCCCTGAAAACAGTGCCAGTCTAAACTGAAGTATCCGGTCTTTCTTTCATCTCACTGAGAGGCATATCAACCATGAAAAAGACCCGTTATACCGAAGAACAGATAGCATTTTCCCTTAAACAGGTCGAAACCGGCACTCGGGTGGAGGAAGTGTGCAGAAAGATGGGTATTTCTGAAGCCACTTTTTATATCTATGGACTACCTCCGTTTTGCAAGCACTGAATCAGGTTTTAGGTTGTTGCTTACATCTATCCGGCATCAGGAATACCTGTGCCCAAATGGGTAATCCGCACACAATCGCCTCAACAACTGGACGGCCTCGAAGGCCTGTATAAAAATCAGGTTCCGATTGTGCAGGTGCAACCTGTTACCATTTTTCAACACTCTGCAACTTTTAAGGTAAGTATCATATTACTGCTGGTCGATATTCTGTCTCGTTACGAAGAATTGACCAGATAATCCGAGCATTATTGTTGGTAACAATAGCATGAAAAACCGTGGGGCAGTCACCGAATGTATCGCCTGCTGGGGCTAGAATAACCAACATCATTTCATAACAATACCCGTTACCTGGCTATGAAGATCTACGTCATCAAAATCGCTGTTCGTGGAGTAAGTCCCATGGTCTGGCGCCGGCTAAGAATCGCTGCTGATACGTCGCTGGCCGCACTTCACTTCATTTTCCAAATCGTGCAGGGCTGGGGTGATGATTACCTCCATCAGTTTCATATTTACGGCAAAGATTACGGTATATCTTACTACGGTGGTATTGGCTTTCCGGATAATCCGTTCCGGACCGTGATTGATGATTTTATTTTTGATATCGGCGATCGCTTTACCTACGAATACAACTTCTTTGAGCACTGGCTTCATGACGTTCGTGTTGAGGCCATTCATGAAGACTCAACACTGAAAACACCATTTTGTATGAGCGGTCATGGCATGCCCGGAGCAACCCCCGAGGATGAAGCTGATAAGACGCTGGTGTTTCTGGAGGCCATTGTAAATGCGGATGATACAGCAACGGTCGGTGATATCCGGCCCTTTGTTGACGACCTTGATACTGTTCGGTTCAATCGCAATAAAATCAACAGGCAATTGAGCAAACTCGACCTAGCGTCGCCAGCACTGGAACCTGAAGTGATCTGGTTGGGTCGCCGCCGCTGACGGGTGTCTATAAAGGTATACTTCTCTAATTCAGGAAATTGACGCGCTCAGGACCAGAGGTGTCAGACTCAGGATCGCCTGCGACCACGTAAGCCTTGGCATTTCAACATATTATAAACTTTGCAACCAGATGAAAAACCAGTAACCAAGAGATAAACCCACCACTGCAGGAGGCAACGATGAAATTGACGATCCAGATAGTTATCACCGATGAGTCAGGCGTGAGTCGAACGGAAGAACTGAGACATTACAGAAGTCAGGAGATGCCCGAAATGATATCGGATTATCGCTTTCAGAGTCGAAGAGCTTGCTGAACACCGTCCAGCAGTCAATGGTGCAGCAGCAGGCGGACGAATATACTCACCAGCATATCCAGTGTCCTCACTGCCTTGCGGCGCGCAGAATCAAAGGCCGGCAGAAAATACAGTACCGGACGTTGTTTGGCATTATTCCTGTTTCGGGGCTCCGGGTGTACCGATGCAGCTGCGAAGAAAGTACAACAAAGACCGTCAGCCTTATCAGTGACTGGGCGGGCGATCACACCCATTCTGCCCTGAAATATATAGAAACCCGCTGGGCCTCAATGATTTCGTATTAAATGACGACCCGTCTACTGAAAGATATTCTGCCAGTGGGAGACAGCCTGAATGCCTCAACGGTGAGGAATCACTTATGTCAGGTGGCGCAGCGCCTTGATGCAGAGGCAGAGGCAGAAGCTAATTCTGGCTTTCTTTCCGATTGCCCCCGCGACAGGGGGAACCTGCCCAGACCGGGTAAACCGCTTGTGATAGGTATTGATGGTGGTTATGTTCGGGATCGAGAGGACAAAAAGCGTAATTTTGAAATTATTGCCGGCAAATCCTTTTCAGTCGGGGCGCCGGCAGACACGCGCCGCTTTGGTTTTGTCCAGAACGACGACTGCCATCCGGAACGCAGACTAATGGCACACCTCTCCGTCCAGGGAATGCAGGCCAACCAGCAGATATTCTTTTTATCCGACGGTGCGGATAACCTGAGGGAACTGCAGTTCGTTATGTATCCTGAGTCAATTCATGTGCTTGACTGGTTTCATATTACGATGCGGCTGACGGTGTTAATGCAATATGCAAAGGGACTGCAGGCATCAGATCCGGAGACGGGCAGTAAGGTTTCGGCGTTTCTGGAAAACAGTAAACGATACCTCTGGCATGGTAATGTTGTCGCCGGCCTGGAACATATTGATGACTGCAGCATGTACTGCGATGACCCTGATCTCAGCTATACAAACCTGAAATCCCTGCAAAAACATCTGGATGAAATGTATACCTATATCCGGAACAATCAGATGATGATCCCAAACTACGGTGAAATGCACCGGTACGGGGAGCCGGTTTCAACGGCGTTTGTGGAATCAACGATCAATGAAGTAATCGCCAGACGAATGGCCAAAAAGCAACAGATGCAGTGGAGCAGAAAAGGCTCGCATTATTTGTTACAGACCCGGACAGCAGTCCTGAATAACGAGCTTCAGGATAAATTTTCCAGTTGGTATCCAGGTTGCGCGATAGACGATCAGAATGGCGGGAAGCTATCCGCGATAGCAGCATAGCTCACTATTGCCCCACGGTTTTTCATGCTCTCCTTCCCCAAACAGTCAACGCTTTAATGCGACAGAATCCATAAATCAACCTAGGGTGACACCTTCATTGATACTTACCGTCCTGCTGGGGACTGATTCTCCTCAGCAGAACAGTTTTATCTGTTAGCTGCCTTAAAAAACTGGCAATGGAACTTTCGCTGATATCTCTCTGTTAATGCGACAGAATCGTATATTTATTATTTA
>NZ_JAZGQE010000188.1:0-8313 GCF_048593885.1 Yersinia sp. 1252 StPb PI
CCAGAAGTATCTTTTTGGCAAATAACCAGCCATGGCTAAATATTCATATTTGACCTCAGTGCAATAGTTAATTTAAATATTTCTTTGAGTTACACAATGAATTTCATTTACCCAAGGCGATTTATCCTCGCTGATATAATAATACTAATTCATTGGTTAATTCACGGGCTAATAACGATGTCATTAAATGATCTTGAGCATGGACCATAATCAGTGTCATCGGTGTTTTGGCTTCCCCGGCATCTTGTTCGATAAGCTTGGTTTGCATCCGATGTGCGGCCTTGGTAAAGCCATCCGATTCCGATAACAGTGCATGCGCTTGAACAAAATCACCTTCACGGGTGGCTCGCAATGCCTCAAAACAAAGACTTCTGGCCTGACCGGCATTGACGATAATCTCCATTACGGCCTCTTCCAAATCAATCATTTCGCTCTACCTCATCAAAACCTTGATTATTTGCCGTTGCCGCAAACCATTCGCCACTTTTTTTCACGATACGTTGCTGCGTTTTCAAATCTAACTGAACAAAACCATAACGATTTTTATAGGCATTACACCATGACCAGTTATCAATAAACGTCCACATATGATAACCAAGGCAATGGCTCCCTTGCGCCAAAGCACGGTGAACCCATTTTAAATGCTCGGAAACAAACTCAATACGATAACTATCATCTATCTGACCGTTGTGGCTGAATCGCTGTTCATTTTCGACACCCATACCATTTTCTGAAATAAAACAGCGCGGGTTGCCGTAGTTTTTTCGCAAGTTGGTTAGGATATCGTAAATACCGGGTTCATAAATTTCCCAACCCCGGTGCGGGTTCATTTTGCAGCCTGGCATCTGATAATAATCGAACAACCATTCTGGCATAAAGGGGGCTTCTGGGTTAACCCGGCTATCGCGGCATTTAATTCTACGTGGCTGATAATAATTGATACCGAGTAAATCTACTTTACCCTCAACAATTAATTCACTGTCTCCAGGTTGGCAGGCAGGCAGTTGATCGTAATCTTTCAGTAATGCCGTTAGCTCAGCCGGATACTCGCCGCGTAATACTGGATCGAGGAAACTGCGATTAAAAAGCAAGTCGGCGATATTGGCCGCTTTTACATCCGCAGGATTTTCAGAACGCGGATACGACGGTGTGAGATTTAAAATAATGCCAATCTCACCACCTAACTCACGTTGGCGATATTTTTTCACCGCCAAAGCATGAGCCAGCACGGTGTGATAAGCCACTGTGGCCGCCCGTTTGAAATCCACTATATTCGGATAATGGAAATCGTAGAGATAGCCACCTTCGACTGGCACGATTGGTTCGTTGAAGGTAAACCAATGTTGTACCCGGTCACCAAATAAACGAAAACAGGTATCGGCATATTCAGCATAGGCGTCCACCACATAGCGGCTTTCCCACCCCCCCAGCTCTTGCATGACTGTTGGCATATCAAAATGAAACAGATTGATAAATGGGGTTATCCCCTGTGCCAGCAGTTCGTCAATGACACCATTGTAAAAATCCACTGCCTGCGGATTCACTTCACCTCGTCCGTTGGGGATCAGTCGCGCCCATGAGATGGAGGTACGGAAACTGTTGTGATTTAACTGTTTCAACAAAGCAATATCTTGCTGCCAATGTTGATAAAACGTTGATGTCTGTTGCGGCCCAATCTGCTGATGAAAACGCCCCGGTTGCTTGTCAAACCAAGTGTCCCAAACAGTGGCACTTTTACCACCACTCAAGCTTTCACCTTCGGTTTGCGGGGCTGAACTGGCACTGCCCCACCAAAAATCATGTGGAAATTGATACTTCATCATACTCTCCGTAAAGATTAATCTAATCACGACTTAGCGGGTTTCGGCTGACTCAGCAAAACTCAGTTGTTGCTCTTTTTCCTGGTCGGCTTTCAGCAAGCTGCGCTCATAAGCTTTGAGGAATGGGTAGTACATCACCGCCGAGAACACCATACATAACAGACACATAACTACCGGACTAAACGCCCAGTTGGCAGCCCAGGACGCACCAATTGGCGCAGGCGTCGTCCACGGGGTTAATGACACAACTTGCGCTATCCACCCTAATTTGGTCGCGATATAGGCCAATGTGGCGTTGATCATCGGAACGAAGATAAAAGGCAGGAAGAAAACCGGGTTCATGATGATGGGGGCACCAAATAGAATCGGTTCATTAATATTAAAGAAGCTTGGAACTATCCCCATTTTGCCAATAGTGCGCAGATGAATGGCTTTACTGCGTAATAGCAGGAAGGCCAGCGGTAAAGTCGAACCCACACCACCGATCAATAGATAGTGATCCCAGAAACCTTGCAGATAGATATGAGGTAACGGCACTCCGGCAGCTAAAGCCGCTTGATTCAGCGCTAAATTGGTCATCCAGAACGGGTTCATGATGCCGGTGACAATCAATGCGCCATGGATACCGGCGAACCACAAAATTTGGCATAACAGAACCGACAACAAAATGGCAGGCAGCGAATCTGAGGCAGAAACTAAAGGTGCCAACAGGTGCATAATCGCTTCTGGAATAATCATTCCTGTGGAGGATGCGATAAATAAATTCAGTGGATGCAATGTCGCAACCACTGCCACTACGGGGATCAGAATTTCAAAAGATCGTGCAACCCCGGTCGGCACTTCTTTCGGCAGGCGGATAGTAATATTGTGGCGTTTGAGGAATGCATACAACTCAGTGGAATACACCGCGGTAACGATGGCGGTGAAAATCCCTTGCCCTGAGAAATATTGGGTTGAAATGTGCCCATCAGCATAAGGTGCTGCTACCAGCAAAAAGGACATCAATGCCAGCAGACCGGTCATGATTGGGTCCAACTTATATTGCCGCCCAAGGCTGGCACCAATCCCCACCGAGATAAAGAAGGTCATCACCCCCATGCTGAGATTGAAAGGCAACATCAATTGCTCGCGATAGGTACTTGAGAAGTTTAACCAACCACGGGCAAAACCCCATGTGGTGTCCGCAGAAAACGGCGGGAAAATGAACACCAGCATAAATGAGCCAATAATCATAAACGGCAGTGCCGAAGTAAACCCGTCACGAATGGCGATTATGTATTTCTGTTGCCCCAGCCGCCCAGCCAGTGGCGTAATGGTTTGCTCTATCATTCCAACCATTGCTTGGTAAAGAGAACTCATTGCAGATACCTTTTATTTCACTGCATTAATAAGAGATAAGGCGAAGTCGAGCACCTTATCACCGCGTTGCATACCGTAATCCATCATGTCGATAGTCATCACCGGGATCCCTAACGGCTCAGCGATTGCCGCCAAATCACGTTGCATATATTTCACCTGTGGCCCCAATAGCACAACCTGATAGCGGCTGAACTGTTCATTGAATTCACTGGCACCGAAAGCATCAATCTGAACCTCAAGTCCGCGCGTTGCTGCCTCAGCCAACATTTTTTTCACTAACATGCTGGTAGACATCCCGGCGGAGCAGCACAACATTATCTTTTTCATTACGTATCGCCTCAGAGTGATTTGGTCATATTGAGCCTCATTGGAAACAAAATGGAAACCGGTTTCCATGCAAACGGAATAGATATGAGAGCGCGATCAAATATTTAACCACTGAAAGATATGCAGTTGTGAAAGACGTCACAAAAAGCTAAGCACTGGGAGCTGTTTTATTGGATACTCCTTGGTAACAACGGTTTCCGTTATGATGATCGCGGTATAGAATAGATGCAGTAAGACTGGAACCAAGGAAATAGGGAACTGACCAGGCCCTCTGGCCATTGATCAGATAAAGTGGAGTGAAGTTATGTCGACTATTAATGATGTATCGCGGTTAGCCAACGTATCTAAAGCTACAGTGTCCCGGGTGTTAAGCGGTTCACGCGGCGTCAAGGAAGAGAGCCGTCTGGCGGTGATGAAGGCCGTTGAGACTCTGAATTATAAACCGAATGTCATCGCCCAGTTTCTGACTGCACAGTCAACCGGGTGTGTCGGTGTGATTTGCGCTACTGAACACATTCAACAAACAACCAGTTATCTGTTTGCCTTGGAAAAACAGTTCAGCCAGCATCAAAAGCATTTATTACTGCGTTTTGCCGACAATAGCATCGGGGTAGCAAATGCCATCGCTGAGCTCGCCAATGGTTTGTGCGATGCCATTATCATCATCGGGGCGCGCTTTGCGCTGCCATCTCATGATGAAAATATCATCATGATTGATTGTCTTGAGTCCTCTACCCCTAACAGTATTTTATTCGATCACTCATTCGCAGCAGAAACTGCCTGTCACTATTTGGTCAGTCAGGGCCGCCGACATATTGCGCTGTTAAATCATGCCTCTGGCACGGTGGCGGAACAGACGCTACTGGGTTATCAACGGGCGTTGGAGAATTACCTGATTCCCTATAACCGCAGTTTAGTGATGGGTAACGTTCACTCCTCTTCAGAGGCGTTGCAGACACTATTGAATAACGGTGCACAATTTAATGCGCTGTTGGTAATGGATGAAATCGAAGCGCAAAAGGCCATCTCGCTATTGCATGTCTTCAAGCGTACCGTTCCTGATAAAGTGATGGTTTTCAGCCTGGATGGTTCAGTGCAATTACCCGGTATCCCGGCAGTGCCAGCAATCGAGTATTCATTAGAAACATTGGCGAGAAAAGTGGTCGACTTAATTGATGCCCGCGCGGGTAAACATGTAAATCCGCAGGTTTTCCGGGGTAATTTGGTTGTTCCACATGGATTAATTGAGTAACGCTAGCCCTTTAGGTGGTAGATAATGCATAGCATTCAGACCGAATATGAAACTATCCGCGCATCTCTCAGTAATAGCGCGCAGGTCATCACCCTGCTGCATATTGGTCGTGATGCAAGCACGGTAATTACTGACCCGACGGGTGCTCAATGGCCACTTACCGTGGGTGATACCCATACAGCTCAGCGCTATTTTCGCCACAATCCGCCAACGGCTGATGAGATGGAAACCGCCATTATGGTGGTTGAAGATGAAGTTATCCGTATTAGCCCCGCGCTGAATAAAACCTCGCAATTAGTCACCACCGATAGCGAGATAGCCGAGATAGCTCAGCTCGCGGGTTTGCCTTTACAGAGCGAAATGCACTTATCGCTTGAGGCGGTAGAGCGGGTGTTTGACAGGCTGGCGGCGGTAATGATGGGTAGACCCGCAGCCTCTGAAGGGATACCGGCAGATAATGTGTTTGCCGCACGCTTGCTTATCCTGCGTGAGTTTATGCATCACTTGCAGTTCCCGGCGATTACGATATTAAAGTTGTAAAACGAGAGTCAGTCATCAGCGCCGCCACAAGGCGCACTGCCGATGAGATTATAACTGATGGGGTTAAAGCGGGTTGAACACTGACAGTGGCTGTTTTCGCAGCACACTGCCAGGCTCGTTTTAGCGTTTTCTTCTATCAATACAGCATGTTATTTGCGGGCTTTAGGATCCAGATTATCCGCAGGCAATTCGCCCGGTAAGTAATCAGGCAAGCGGCCTGCTGGGAAGATAGCCAGCAGTGATAGCAACGCCATAATCAGTAAGCCAAATTTCAGCGCTCGTAAACGTGCCTCTTCATTGACTCGCACCGCTTCGGCAACCTGTTCAGGTGTCGCCGTCGTCTGAGCTAACACACCTTGCAGGCGGTCATTGCTGACGAAGTTGATGCTGTCCATATTGATCTGAGCCTGAATTTCTGGCGTCAGAATTGGCGTTTCAGCCACACCACGCAGCACGTTAGCACTGAGCAAACCGACCAACAAAGCACCGGCAACCGCAGTACCGATGGCATTTGCCAGGTTGTTAGTCGTACCACGCAACGAACCAACATCGCCTGCCAACTCTTTCGGTGATGCACTGACTAATACGTTAAACAGCAAGGTCACCAATGCGCCCTGTGCCAGACCGAATACCACCAGGCCGAACAGTACCGCGAACTCACTCCAGTTATTGCGCACCACGAATGCCAACCACAACAGGGCGATGGTACAGGTGATAAAACCATAACGGCCGATTTTGCGTGGTGTCAATTTCTTGTAGAAACGGACTATCAGCATCGCGGAGAAGAACACTGACAAGTTAAATGGCATCATGGCAATCGCTGTTGCCATCGGGGTACTGCCCTGCACTATCTGGATATACAACGGAACTGAGAAGTTCAACATCGCTTCCAGTGCGACCACGGCAAACATAGCGAATACTGCCGCTTTTTCCGTAGATGAGGTAATCACTTCCAGTGCCAGTAACGGTGTTTTACCTTGTTCCTGACGGCGACGGGTCCAAACCACAAACGCCTGACCCAACACAATACCCAATACAATCATGAAGGGCGCGGGTGAGAAGCCTAACAAATCAAAGGGCGCACCATCACGCACCAGACCGAAGCCCCAGCGGTTCAGGTTATTAAAACCAAACGACAGCAGAATAATCGCCGATGCCGCCAGTACCACCCCAAACACATCGATGCCCACTTCAGGACGACCGTTATCAGATTTCAATCGGAAGCTCAGCACAAAGATCACGGCTGATAACACAATCAAAATACCGAACGCTGGACGCCAGCCGATATAGGTACCCAGGACACCACCGATCAGAAACGCCGCGACACCCGCACCGGCTCGAGCTGAGCCTAAAGCGCCGAGCGCCGTCGCCTGTTGTGTACCACGGTAGTTTTCAGCGATCAAAGCGACCAGAGCTGGCACCAAAGCCGCCCCCGCCAAGCCACTTAATGCTTGCGCACTGATCATTACAGTAACATTCGGGCTGAATGTCATCATGACCTGCGCGATACCAAACAGCAGTACTGTGCTGCGAAATACCACCAGCGGCCCAAAACGTTGGTTGAGTTTGGCACCCAACATCACGAAGCCCGCAACAGATAATGAGTACATAACAATCGCGGTGGCGATGGTGGTGGGTGGCACATTAAAACTTTTTACCATCCCACCCAACGCGACCGGTAGGGAGGCAACGTTGAATGACATCAGAATCTGGGCTAATGCGATGGTTATCATCGGCACCCAGGATTCTTTAACTTCCGCGCCAGCGCGGTGAGTTGATTGATTCGCCATAAATTCTCTGTCCTTTTGACATGTATTCTTGTTTTCGAGCCCTTTGGCTTGCGAGATAATTTCGTCTACCAAGTGCTCTCGTTCTTAAATCAACCTTGCACACGAAACAATATGACTGTCAGCGCAATGCTCAGATCGTGTAACTCAACTCTTTTCGGTGTAAGGCTCAGAAACAAACATGTCCATCCCAAGACTACGTGATAAGAACCGGGCAGCCAGTTGCCCTTTAACGCTGTTACCCGCACTGTCGAGTAGCGGTGCAAACGTCCCTAACCCCCCCTTTCCAGGTGACACTGTCACAATTCCACCACCAATACCGCTTTTGCCCGGCAGACCAATGTCATAAAGCCAGTCACCAGACGTTTCGTACAACCCTGCTGTTACCATTACCGCTAATGCGTAATGACATACATCGTTGTCCACCACCCGCTCGCGAGTCAGTGGGTTAACCCCACCATCAGCCAGTGTCGCGCCCATCACCGCAAGATCTTTGGCGCTGACATTCAGCGAACATTGGCGGGTATATAAGTCGGTAGCAATAAGAGGATCGCACCCCAGACGGCCATAACCATGCAGCACATTAGCGATACCACGGTTACGGAAGTTGGTTTCACAGGCAGATTGATACACTTCTTCGTTTAGTGTCAGCTTGCGTCCGGCAAAACGGCACAATCCGTCATAGATGAATTTCCACTGCTCATCACTGGTTGATCCAGGTACCAGACTGGTGGTGGCAATCGCACCGGAGTTCACCATCGGGTTAGTGCGGCCATCTGGCGTGCGTTCAATCGCAGTAACGGAGTTAAATGCCATACCGGTGCTGTTCACGCCCAGTTTTTCACGTGCGACTTTGGCTCCGATAGCCTGACAAACCAGTGCAAACACAAAGGGTTTGGAGACACTCATGATGGTAAACTCAACATCTACATCACCGGCAGAATGCACTTTACCGTTGGTGCCAACCATGCAGACGCCAAACAGATTCGGCGCAACGCGTTCCAATGCAGGATAAACGCTAGAAACTACACCTTCGGTATCTGCACCAAAACGTTTATGAGCTTCTTGCACCAATTTAACCACAGTGTCTGGGTCAGGTAGATGCCCGGTGGATACGTAGTCGATAATTCCATTCTTGCTATCATCTGTAGGCATATTCGCTATCTCCCGTTTACCTTTTGTTTATTTTTCTGTCTTTTTTTTTGCCTCTATCGCTTATTTTAGGCGA
>NZ_JAZGQE010000189.1:0-8223 GCF_048593885.1 Yersinia sp. 1252 StPb PI
TAAAAACATTTCTTTTCATTCTCATCTTATTAAGATTATCAATTACACATCTAACAATGATTCAGTTTTATTTAACTATCACACACTAAACGCATTGAGCATTGTATCCGTAACCTGAAATAAGAATAGATATAAAACTGTGGCTGAGATAATTGCAACGGAAAAATAGCAGCAAGTTACCCTCTCAGTTACTATGGTTAACTCAACCGCTATCAATATAAAGATAACGCCCCAATAAATCCGAAACACCACGCCACCAAAGCCATAATCACAACCATAACAAATTGAAAAATAACAAGTAAAACTTAAAAAACAAACGTCTTACATTTACAACAAGTCGCACTGCACTTAATAAATCAATTAAATCAATTAAATCAATTTAGGGAAATTTCCTACAACACCCCTATCGCCCTCCTATATTCGTAATTAAGGGGGTGAGTTATATTGTGCTGATTAAAAGGTCAACCTTGTTAATTTAACATTTTAAACAATCCTACTCAGTTCTAAACCAACACCCTTGTGGATAGACCAGATTATCAGGTCTACGCATCTAATTAGAGTAATACTATGAATAAAGTATTTAAAGTCATTTGGAATAGTGCCTTAGGCCGCTATGACGTTGCATCTGAAATCTCTAAATCAGGAAAAAAAACTAAGTCACTTTGCTCAGGAACTGTCGATACAACTTTAGGTTTAACGACCCCCTCTCGCCTGAGCCAGATTGCCATCACCTTGATGTTTACATTAGGGGCGAGCTCTGCTTTTGCTGCGGATGTAAGTGTTCCCGGATTTACACCTGAAGTTGATTTTACGCAGACGTTTAGTGGAGCCAACAATACTTTATCGGGGAGCTTTAGCAGCATTACTCGCGGAGCCAATGGTTTTACAAACATGAAGTTAGGGGATATTCCGACAGATAAATTCCTTAATGGTGCTGAGAATCTGCTCAGTAAAAATATTTTCAACTTGGGTTCAATGGTAACTGAAACCTTCCTTGACCCGAAAGGCACTGGCGCATTAATTACCATTAATGTGTATAACAACGACAAAATGTCAATTAAACCACTTGCTGATTTTTCGGTACCGGTTTCTCATGCGGTCGGTGAAAATGGTCAGTATGTGAATCGCAACCTATTCCATGTGCTGGATGGTAGCGACCTAAGTGTGAATGTTGGTAGCACTGCCGCAGGCTGGGTTAATGACAGCGATAACTATTTTAACGCCATTCTTAAAGGCAGCCTGAAAAGTGAAGCTGCAACAACGACCTCTTCAGGATTCTATGTTGAATCTACTACATCGGCCCAGAATACAGTCTTAAATTATAACGCTAAGACAGTGGTCAACTTGGGTAATAACAGTAATAACCTTCGTGACCGCGACACCGCAGTGGCGAATGCTGTACTTGATGACTTTACCGGCGCATTCACCAGCCCTTATCTAGGGGCCCAAAATGTTCAAAATTTTGCAGATTTCCAAAAATATAACCAAGACCTGATCGATGCTATTAAGAGTGGTGCTATTACACTGAGCAGTACCGCCTATCAGACAGAACTGGCGAGAGCCTATATCACTAATGGCAGCAATAGCTCACCTAAAGTTACCCCGATCTATCTTGATATGGGGATTGATGCTAATGATGCTGTAAACCATTTCGTTGATTCTGATCGTGTTGCCTTTATTCATGGTGAAGGTCAGCATGCCATAGTGAACATTGGTGCTGATGCCAATATTCAGGCTTATAACACCGATATTTCAGTGGTGCGTCTGGAAGACGGTGCAACATTGAATAATGCTGGGACACTAGGTTCAGCCGCAGGCACTGTTCGTGGCACCAATATTATTTTTGCCACTGATAGTACGGTAGTTATTGAATCTACAGGTGTTTTGGATGCAGGGACTAACCCTGACATGCTGGATTTCAAACCCACCCCGACCTCCACATTACCGCTATATGTTGCCAACGGCAGCCATACCGCTATTTTGGCTAATGGAACTTCGTCAGTCACCAACAATGGTGTGATTAATACCGCTTCTCGTGGGGCAAGCGTTTATACTCGCGCAGCGATGATCGATGGCAACTCATCCTTCGTCAATAACGGTGCAATCAACATCGCGGCAACTGTCGATTTAGTCCCTCCGGCAGGATATATGAATGAAGGGGTTAATGTTCAGAAAGGCTCTACCTTTGAAAATAACGGTACTGTCTATGTGGGTCGTCAAGCCCAACGTTCAGCGACTGATATCGTCACTGATCTGGCTATTAAGACCCAGTCTTATGCCGTCAAATTGCTACAAGATACCGTTAATCTGAGCAATATCGCCACCTTTACCAATAGTGCGACCGGTAAAATCGTGATTGGTAGCAAAACTGAAAACTCTATTGCTGTTGATGCGCAAGGGGTGAGAACGGCAGTCAATCAGAACGGTACCATCGAGCTAAACGGTGCGGGTGCAACACCTGGAGAAAAATCAGCGCAGAATATTGGTATCTTATCCCGTTACAGCGCCACGAATATCTTCAATAATGGCGACATCGTTATAAATGGTATCAATACCGTCGGTATTAAAGTGCTGACCAACAGCTCAGCCACTAACGCCGGTAACGTTTATGTGAATAACGGGCTTGATGCTGCCACTAATCTGGCGAACTACGGTATTCAGGCGGTTGGTGCAGGCGCGGTAGCTAATCTTTCTGGTCAAGTTTATCTTGCTGGCGATGGGGCTATCGGGGTGGTTGCCGAAGATAAAGGCACCATTAATGTCTCCGGTACCGGTCAGGTTGAGTTTGTCTCCGGCACCAAACAAGTGGGCTACCTGATTTATGGTGCCGGTGCGAGTGTTAATAACACCGCGGTTGGTGCTGAAACCGTTGCAACTGAAGGTTCTACCTTATATCGCGTCGATAAAGGGGCCTCTTTCGCTGGAACGACGGCCTCAACCATGAATGCAACGGGTAAGAACTCATCCCTTATTCAGGTTACGGGTGCTGGCAGTAGCTTTACCTCCGGCGCGTTAGATATGGTCCTGTCTGGCGAGGGCTCTACTGGGGTCAAAGTTGAAGGAGGAGCCACCGGCACCATCACGGCAGATGCCAGTCTGGAATTGAGCGGTGATGGGGCTACTGCCGGGATCGTCGATGGCAACTACTACGGCCTGGATGGTATTGCCACCGGTGCTACCGGAAAATCTGTCTTAACCAGTTCGGCGGTATTGACCACCGGTAACACCGCGTCTGGTGCCTATGGCTATATCGCCCGTAATGGCGGTGAGCTTATCCACAAGGGCTCCATTGATTTTACACAAGCAGGCAGTACTGGCGTGCTGGTAGACGGCGGGATTCTGACCAACCAAAACCTCATTACCGTAAATGGGACTGCGGTCAATATTCAGGGCGCTAACTCTACCGTGAATAACAGCGGTACCGTCAACGCGACCGACGGCACCGCCGCTTATCTGCTGGGTGCGGGTGCGAGCCTGACCTTATCCGGTAACGGTGAAACCAAAGCGGGCGGCACTGCCCATGGCGTACTGCTTGATACCGGTGCCACGGCACTGACCGTGGATGGCGCAACCATTACCATGACCGCGGGCGGCACAGGTAATGCGATTGAAAACAAAGCGGAAATTACCGGCATTCAGTTAAAAAACACCTCGCTGACGGTGGGTAATGGTGCAGGTATTCGTACCGGTGCCTCCATGGCGGCAACCAACTCTGGCACGATCAATGTCAACGGCAGCGGTACCGGTATTCTGTTTGCCAACACCGGCGACACCATCACCGATAATACGCTGGACATGTCCGACTCGGCCGATCTGGTGATTAACGTCAATTCAGCCGCGGGCAAAGGGATTGTCACCAACTCCAGCCAGGATCTGAAAACCGGTGCCAGCGTAAACGTCAATGATGCCGCAGGCGGTGCAGCGCTTATCGTTGGCGGCACCACGGCACAAGTGGAACAATCAGGTAACCTGAAATCTAAGTCACTGAGCAGCCCGGTGGTCGATATTGATAATGGTTTTGTTAACAGCTTCGTCAACAGCGGTACCATTCAAGCCAACAGCGCCACGCAGCAGGCTGTCGTAACCAATACTGGGACGGGTCTGGCCTTTACCAACGCCACGGGTGGCACAATTGTTGGCAAGGTGGATCTGTTAGCGGGCAACAACACCGTGACCCTGATGCAAGGCAGTAAAGGCAATGATTTCACCACCGGCGCGGGTGACGACCTGTTTATTCTGAAAGATCTTACATTAACTGATACAGGTGTGTTCAGCTCACTGAACGGCGGTACCGGCATGGATACCCTGCGCTTTGATAACTCGGCGTATACCCTGAGTAACGCTGCTGCCATCAGTAATATGGATTATATCGATCTGATCAATAACTCGACGCTGACACTGGACAATGTGCTGCTGGCGCTGGGTGACAGTCAGGATGACAATGCCAACACCGGTTTTAATCTGGGTGACGGCAGTCTGTTGCAGGTTAATAACCTGAATGCCGTGAGCTTTAACAGCAAGTTGAACGGCCTCGGCACGATGGCCGTTAATACCGCCGGTAATGCCTTTGATTTTACGGCTAATGCGGCACAGAACGCCTTTAACGGGGTACTGGCATTAGGTCACGCCACCTTTGAACTGGCGGCGGATAACACGACAGCATTAGTGAATGCCACCCTGAAACTGGGCGCGGACAGTATCACCACCGTCGGTGACGGTGTGCAAACTATCGGTGGGTTGGCCTTTGACGGCGGTACGGTGAAATTTAACACCGGCACTCCGGGTGAGACGGTGGCGAAAAGCACTATCCATACCACCAAAGAGATGAACCTGCTGGGCACCGGGACGGTGGTTGTGGACATCGACAGCGTCGACAACAGCCAGACGCCGGTCAATCCAGTACTGCCCATTATGGAGCAGGATGACGCCAATACCGTGCTGCAACTGGCGGTGAGTGATGTGGCCGTGCAAGGTAATGGCGGCAATCTGGTGCTGAAAGACCAGGATGGTAATGTCATTACCGATGCCACCACGGCCGATATTGCACAGAATGGCACCACGGTCGCCAAGGGCACTTACGATTATCGCCTGAGCAGCGGTACGGGTAACGACGGTTTGTATATCGGTTACGGCCTGACCGAAGTTGAACTGCTGGGCAGCGGTGCAGATGCACTGGCGCTGTATGCCACCAATAAAACCGGTCCTGCGGCGGATTTGAGTGCCAAAGTGACGGGCAGTGGTGAGTTGGCGATTGATACCGGTGCAGGAAATACGGTAACACTGTCCAATCTGGATAATGATTACACCGGTTCTACCGATGTACGCAGCGGCACCTTGCAGATGCTGAATAATAATGTGTTGGGGAATACCTCGCTGTTATCACTGGCAGCAGATACTGCCTTTGACATGAGGGGTCACAGCCAAACCGTGGGCGAACTGAACAGTACTGCGGGTTCAACGGTTGATCTCAATGGTGGCAGCTTAACCTTGAGTCAGGGCGGTGTGTCTGAGGGTGAACTGACCGGCAGTGGCGCGCTGACAATTGCCGCCAATGTGCTGACCGTTAAGGGTGCCAATACTGGCCTGAGCGCGGTGACCACCATTGCCAGTGGCGCACAAGCGTTACTGAACAATGCAGCGGGTCTGGGCGATGGCAATATCGTTAACGCCGGTCTGCTGACACTGAAAGGGGCGGCGGGCCAGTTAGCAAATGCTATCAGTGATGCTGGCAGTGTGGTGCTGGAAGATAACAGCGACATCACATTGAGCGGTGATAACCGCCTGTTCAGCGGCCTGTTTGCTATCACGAACGGCAGCCAGTTAACCGCTTCTCAGGCAGAACATCTGGGGACGGCAGCGGTCACTAACGACGGTTCATTGGTGCTCAATAGCGATAATAACTGGTTGTTGGCCAACAGCATTAGCGGCAGTGGTAGTCTGACTAAAAACGGTGACGGTACCCTGTCATTGACTCAAACGGCGGCCTATACCGGCCAGACAGATATCAATGCGGGTGGCCTGATGTTAGGCAGCAGCGCTGACCCCATGACGCTGGCAAGCCAGCAGGTGAATATAGCCAGCGGTGCCTTTATGGGCGGTTTTGGTGGCGTAGCGGGAGCGGTTGATAACCAGGGCGTGCTGTTTGTGGGCAACCCAACGGCACCGGTGGTACCGGCGATGGGCCGTCTGGCCCCGGCCAGTAACATCTTTACCGTTGGCACTGACTTAACCAACAGTGGCACAATTTTTATCGGCAATAAAACTAATGATGGTACGGGCACCACGGGGAATCAATTAGTGGTGAACGGCAACTACATTGGCAACAATGGTCTGCTGCACTTCAACACCGCGCTGGGTGACGATAACTCGGCCACCGACAGCATGATTGTGAACGGTAACACCAGCGGCACCACTAACGTAAGCGTAGATAATGCGGGCGGTACGGGCGCTAAAACCTTAAACGGTATTGAACTGATTCAGGTGAATGGTCAATCCGACGGTGAGTTTGTGAACCCTGGCCGTATCGTAGCGGGTGCATATGATTACTCACTGGTACGTGGGGTGGGTTCAAACGCCAGTAACTGGTATTTGACCAGCCTGAGTAATTTGCCGATTGATCCAGAGAACCCGGTTGATCCAGAAAACCCGGCGGGTCCAGGCGAGGAAACTAAACGTCCTGAAGCCGGCAGCTACACCGCGAACCTGGCCGCAGCCAACACTATGTTTGTGACGCGTCTGCACGATCGTTTGGGCGAAACACAGTATATCGACGCCCTGACTGGCGAGCAGAAAGTGACCAGCATGTGGCTGCGTAACGAAGGCGGACATAACCGTTCACGTGACACCAGTGGTCAGTTGAAAACCCAAAGCAACCGCTATGTGATGCAATTGGGTGGCGATATTGCCCAGTGGAGCAACGATGGTCTGGACCGTTTACACCTGGGTGTAATGGCCGGTTACGGTAATAGCAAGAGCGACACCCACGCGAAATCGGGCTATAAGTCGAGTGGTTCGGTTGATGGATACACCGCCGGGGTGTACAGCACCTGGTATGCCAACGACGAAGACAAGTCGGGCTTGTATGTTGACGGTTGGGCGCAGTACAGCTGGTTTAACAATAGCGTGCAGGGCGACGGTCTGGCGACGGAAGAGTATAAATCGAAAGGGATCACCGCGTCGGTCGAGAGCGGCTACACCTTTAAGATCGGTGAAAATCAGTCTAAGAACGAAACGTACTTTATCCAGCCGAAAGCCCAAATCACCTGGATGGGTGTGAAGGCTGACGAGCACCGTGAAGCAAACGGTACTCAGGTGAGTGGTCAAGGCGACGGTAATATCCAGACCCGTCTGGGGCTGCGTTCTTATATGAAAGGCCACCACGAAAGTGATAATGGCAAGGATCGCGAGTTCCAACCGTTTGTGGAAGCCAACTGGATCCACAACACCAAAGATTTTGGCACCAATATGAACGCCGTTGACGTGAAACAAGCTGGCGCGAAGAATATCGGTGAACTGAAAGTGGGTGTTGAGGGGCAATTGAACAAGCAACTGAATGTCTGGGGTAACGTCGGCCAGCAATTGGGTGACAAAGGTTACAGCGATACCGCAGTGATGTTAGGGGTGAAATACAACTTCTAATCGTTATTAGCTCTCATCAATAACGGTGCTTCGGCACCGTTATTGATTCATGCAGATACAATAACTGATCAAAGAAATTCAGCATTATATAAGCGGTACTGTTGCCAATAGTTGGCGATGATAAGCGAATATCCAATCTTTGCTAAAGTAGGTATATTACCCTCCCTCTTTCCATGGCCGACATTTTCAGATGAGCATCATCTTTAATGCTGTCCACTTATATTGCAAATACGGTATCAGATAGCTATACAACTAGCGCCATCGAGTCACCGAACAGCGTGATCCGCCAAACAATAAAAAAACGTAAGATAGCTGGGTGCGTAAAGTGAACTAGTTATAAATTAAGCATCATAATTGTAGACAACCCTATTCCGCGTAAAACTCACTTCCTATCCAGATAAATATTAGAGCCACCATGTTAGCTCACATCAGATATTAAGATGAGTTAACTAAATTTTTACCCCCCTTCTATTCAAACTGATATTTACAGTATTCTGGTTTTCGGCGAGTCGAACAAAGTGTCCAGTCATAAATAGATTTTTTAATTATCAGTTGATATCTGGTATTTTCTACAGATGAAATAAT
>NZ_JAZGQE010000018.1:0-43141 GCF_048593885.1 Yersinia sp. 1252 StPb PI
ACTATAAATTAACCCAATACCCTCCATATCATCGACTCATAATTAATAGCTCGATGATATATTTGATAAAAATCTAACTACGGATCAGAATCCATATTCAAACGAAGCAGATTATTGACATAATAAATGCTTACCGCCCTTGTTTACGCAATAAATAAACAAAGTAAGGAGCACCAATAAATGTTGCCAACAACCCTGCGGGGATTTGGTTCGGGAACAACAGCATGCGGCCACACCAGTCGGCAAATACCATCAGCAGTCCACCTAAAATAGCCGCGATAAACAGTTGTGGAATGGCTCGGCGAAAGCCCATCATACGCGCCATATGTGGTGCCATCAGCCCGACAAAACTTAAAGGCCCAACTGTCAGGGTAGCAGCGGCAGTTAAGATGGCAGCCAATAACAAAATGGCTAACCGGCTAGGTGCAAGCGCCATACCCAGTGCTCTGGCGGTGACACTGCCCAATGGCAAAATCATTAACCATCTGCGGCACAGTGGCGCTAATGCAATCAGCACCAAAGCAACTAAACCGGTTGTTACTGCCTGTGTTCCATTAACCGAGTAGGTAGAGCCAGAAATCCACGCCAGCAAGCCGCGCATACGTGGGTCGCCACTGGCCAGTAACATCGTGATTACCGTGGTAAAGGCGGTGCTCAGTGCAATCCCTGCTAATAGCATTCTGCCTGGAGAGAACCCGCCACGACCAGCAACCACCAGAATCAACAATAACGTGGCCGCAGCCCCTAAGCTCCCGGCGGGTAGCAACCATAGCAACGCATTACCTGGCACGATAAACATCATGACCACCACGCCGAAAGAAGCACCAGAGCTGATACCCAGAACTTCGGGGCTAGCCATTGGGTTACCCGTCAGTTTTTGGATTAAGGTCCCCGCCACCGCCAGCATCATACCGGCCGATAATGCCGCGAGCACACGTGGCCAGCGCCAATGTAACACTGCCTGAAATTCATCACCGGTAATCCAACTCCAGCCCTGATTGTCGCGGCCGAGCATAAGCGCTACCGTCAACCCAGCCAGCAGTAACAGCAAACCAACACTTATCCATAATCCTAAATGCTGTCGTTCAGCAGGAACATTATCGCCAAAATCCATATTGGGTGCGGTCGCACTGTGTAAACGTGGCAGTAGCCACAACAGTAGTGGCGCACCAATCAAGGCGGTCGCCGCACCGGTAGGAATCTCCCGCCAGACTTGCGTCAGCCAGATGATGCTCTGATCGGTAACCCAGAGCAGTAACGCCCCGACTACCGGTGCCAGTATCAAGCGCTGAGATAACCGCCGCGCACCAAAAATTTTCGCCAACAGTGGCGCAAATAAACCGATAAACCCAATGACTCCGACTGCATTAACTAACATCGCACTGAAAATAATTGCCACGCCCAGCGCACTCAACCGCGCCAGTGATAACCCCAGTCCTAGATTACGGGCAATGCCATCATCCAGCCCCAATAAGGTTAATGGGCGTATCAGTAAAGCTGCCAATATGCAGGTAATCACTAAGCGTGGCAGAATAAATTGCACCGTACTCCAATCCTGCTGATTCAGTGCGCCACTGCTCCATAAGAACAGCCCCTGCAACTGGTCATAGTTAAATAGTGCCAACAGACCATTAACTGCACCACAGTACAAACCAAGAACCAGGCCGGCCAGAATCAGAGTGACAGGCGAGAGTCGTTTTCCCCAGGCGACACCAAATACCAACGCACCGATGACCATACCACCGGCCATTGCTGCCAGTTGGCGGGTCAATTCGCCACCGGGTAGCATCCATAGGGTAGCGACTGTCAGCCCAAGTTGGGCACCCGCCGCGACACCGAGTGTGGCGGGTTCGGCCAATGGGTTACGCAATACTTGCTGGAATAAAACACCGACTAACCCTAATCCAGCACCGGTGAGCAATGCGACGACCAACCTCGGTAACTGGCTGTAATGGAATAACATCTGGCGAACATCATTGTTGTCTGGCCGCCATAACGCTTCAGCCCATAATGAAACGGGTAATAATTGGCGCAGATTATATAGAGTCAGTGCCACAGCAATTATCAATAACAGCCCAAGTAATCCAATGGGCAGTAACCCGCTCTTGCGTGGATGGGTTGCCATCATGATGCATTACCCCATGCCTGCTCCAAAAGACGCACAAAACGCATGGCAGACAACGTTGAGCCGTAGAACCATACCGGCGGCAATATTCGTAATTGGTTTTGACGCACAAACGACATAGATTGCCACAACGGAGTGCGAGCAACCTGTTGTAACATTTCACGATTACCATGATCGAAACAGATGGCGCGCCCCTGTTTTATGGTCGCTAAACGTTCAATACCCACAACCGAGCTACCCCAGAGATTGGTTTCCCCCTGCCAGGCATTTTCAATCTTCAATTGGTCCAATACATCTTGGAATAGGCTGCCTTTGCCGATGACCAGCGCATGGCGAGTGTCCAACAGAGTAAACATCAGTAGTGGTGCCTGGCTGGTGCGATAAAGACGTTGACGAGCTACCTGCATAAAGTGGGTAAAGTCAGCAATATGCTGCTCCGCAACCGTTTCTAGCCCTAGCCGTTGGCCCAGCGTACGCAATGAGTTCCGGCCAACTGCCAGCGGTGAACTGCCCTCTTCATTAAAGGCAAAACTCATCGAGGGAGCGATAGGAGCGAGTTTTTCCGGCGAAGGGCCAAAGCCTTGCGACATCAGGATTAGCGACGGTGCCATTTGCTGTAGCAGTTCCAGGTTAGGTTCAGTACGCTGCCCCACATCAATAACACTGGCAGGCAATTCAGGATCTTCAACCCATAGTCGGTAATTATGGGTGTCAGCCACACCATAAGGTGTAACCCCCAATGCCAACAGTAACTCAGTGGGTAACCACTCTAACGTGACAACTCGATTAACATCAATCTTGCCGCTATTCTGCGCCCAACTGGGCAATGACAGCAGTAACGGCGATAATGCTAATGCGGTAAGCAGTCTGCGCCGAGAGTGATCTGGCATCGCGCAATGAGATTCAACCATGGATAAATGTGTTGTCATTAGTACACGAAGCTTACCGGCGCACCACCGGCCGGATGCGGTAATATCCCCATTGGGATACCGTAGATTTGCTCCAATACCTCTCCCTGCATCAGGCTGTCAGCCGGCCCTTGTGCAATCATCTCCCCGCCACGCAATGCCACTAAGTGGTCGCAATAACGGGCGGCCATATTGATATCATGCAACACAGCAATGACCGTCAATCCGCGTTCACGGCTGAGATGTTGAATTAACCCTAATACCTCTACCTGGTGCGCAATGTCCAGTGCCGAAGTCGGTTCATCGAGCAACAGGCAACGGCTATTTTGTGCCACCAGCATGGCCAACCACGCACGCTGCCGTTCGCCACCGGATAAGCTGTCAACCAACCGGCTAGCCAAGGGTTTTAAATCGACCAGCGCAATTGCCTCTTCCACTTGTTGGCGGTCTTCCTGACGAAAACGGCCTAACGCGCCATGCCACGGATAGCGGCCAATCGCCACCAATTCGCGTACCGTCATCCCTTCAGCCGCCGGTAACTGTTGTGGCAAATAAGCAACTTCACGGGCAAACGCTTTGCTGTCCCACAGCGCTAATGGCACATCATTGAGTAAGGCTTCGCCACTTGATGGTGGCTGATGGCGACCCAGCATTTTTAATAGTGTTGATTTACCGGAACCATTATGGCCGATAAGTCCGCAGACTTTGCCTTGTGGGAATGTCAGTGACAGTGGCTGTAATAAGGTTCGGCCGGGAACCGAAAAACTCAGCTCACGGAGGATAAAAGTGCTGGATTGGCTTGCCTGTTGGTCCAAGATGGTGCCCTGCGATTAAAAGTTAACGGGTTTAACAATTATTGCGACCCGAACGTTATCGAAAAATAGCGAGAAAGTGAATCGAAACGATAATAATTATCAAAGTGAAATAATTATCAAAGCAGGTAGTTTATGCGTAACCTGCGACGAACTGCAAGCGCTAAGCCAGTCGATTGAGTAGTAAGAAATGAGAGGATAAGGTGCGGGGGCAAAACAGTGGAGCTGTGGAGCATGAATAGACTGGCACGGTCGCGATAACCGTGCCAGTGGGTTAACTGTTACTGGCCGAACATATCTTTTATCCAACCGGCAACACCGTCACCTTCGGCTTGTGGTTGCGAAGCGGGCTGGGCCGCCTTACACAACCCTTGCGGATTCTCAGTCCAGACAGGAATGGTGCGCATACCACCAGTCTCACCACAGACAAAGTTACCCGCCGAATCAATGCTCATCTCGCTAATCCCTTCCGGTGGTTGCAACACCAACGGCAGTGGAGTCTGGTTCTCCAGATAGCGGCGATACAAGGTTAACGCACCATTGGCTCCGGTCAGTTTTGCCGGGCCGTTATTGTCACGACCAACCCAGGCAATCGCCACTTCCTTACCATCAATACCGGCAAACCAGCTATCACGCAGGTCGTTGGTAGTACCGGTTTTGGCCGCCAGTGTGTATTTGGAGAATTTCACTGACAGCGAACGAGAGGTACCACGGGCCACCCCTTGTTGCATCGCATAAAGTGTCAAATAGGCCGCCTGAGCAGGTACCATGCGTTCCGCCTGTGGGAAGCTCTGATACAGCACGGTGCCATCTTCGGCAATAACCGAACGCACCGCCGATAACGGTGCACGGTTACCGCCACTGGCGATAGTCTGATACTCCTGTGCTACTTCAACCGGAGTCAGGTCAATCGCCCCCAGTAACATGGCCGGAACTGGAGTAATAGCAGCTTTCGGGATCCCTAATCGCTGCAACATCGCACTGATTTGATCCAACCCAACCGACATTCCCAGATTCACCGTCGGCACGTTCAGCGAGTTAGCCAGCCCATCAACCAACATCACCTGACCACGGAACTGGCGATCATAGTTTTTTGGCTGCCATGATGAACCGTTTGGTAATTTGATCGACAACGGTTGATCAGATAACCAAGTGTTAAGGCGGTATTTATCTGGCTCACTCAATGCCGTCAGATAAGTGGGTGGTTTGGCAAGAGAACCGACTAAACGACGAGCCTGCATTGCACGGTTAAAGCCTGCATACTGCGGCTGTGCGCCGCCCACCATGGCACGAACTTCACCACTGAAGCGGTCAACAATCACCATCGCCGCTTCCAGATCATCCAAATGACGAGCGGCTTTCAGCGCCGGAATGCCGTCTTCAATGGCTTTTTCTGCTGCATCTTGTGAAACCGGATCCAGTGTGGTGAAGATCTTCACACCAGACAGATCGTTAATCTTGTCACCCAGTTTCTGTTGCAGTTCCTGACGCACCATCTGCATAAAAGCTGGCTGGGGAGTAATAACACCGCCTTTTGGCTGTACCCCCAGCGGGCGGGCACTAAGCATGGTGTAAAGCTCTGCGTCAATCACACCTTGATTCTGTAACAGGCGCAACACCAGATTGCGACGTTCAAGTGCCAGCGTTGGGTTACGCCATGGGTTATACAGCGACGCCCCCTTCACCATACCCACCAGCATCGCTTGCTGATCAAGGCTCAGTTCATTTACCGGGCGACCAAAGTAATACAGGCTTGCCAGCGGGAAACCACGAATCTGATCACTACCACTTTGACCGAGATACACTTCGTTCAGATACAGTTCCAGAATCCGATCTTTGCTGTAACGGTAATCCACCAACAGAGCCATATAGGCTTCGTTAAGTTTGCGCCACAGTGAACGCTCGTTGGTCAGGAACAGGTTTTTCACCAATTGCTGCGTCAGGGTACTGCCGCCCTGCACCGCTTTACCGGCAGTCAGGTTAGCGACTACTGCGCGGCCAATGGAGTACGGGCTGATGCCATCGTGCTCATAGAAATGGCGGTCTTCGGTTGCCAGCAAAGTATCGACTAACAAATCAGGGAAACCGGCACGCGGCACAAACAGACGCTGTTCACCGTTAGGTGATTGCAGCATGGTAATCAACTTAGGATCAAGGCGCAGGAAACCGAAATCACGCTGATTATCCAGATTTTGGATCTGGGCCAGACGATCGTTTTTAAACACCAAACGCGCGCGGATCTGGCCCTCTTTCGCATCAGGGAAATCAAATGGGCGGCGCAAGATATCAATACTATCGCCCTGAACCGTGAATTCACCTGGACGGGTCATACGGGTAACCTGCCGGTATTGCATCCCTTCCAGCAAATCGACCATCTCTTTTTTGCTGTAGGACATCCCCGGTTCAAGGTTAACCATGCGGCCATACACAGCGGCTGGCAGTTGCCAAACTTTGCCATCGATGCGGCTGCGAATTTGCGAATCGAGGTAAACCCCATAAATAGCCAGCACCACGGCACCGACTAAAAACAGTTTGATAAATAAGCCGAGCCAGCGGCGTTTTTTACGGGGCGGACGTGATGCTACCTTTCTTGGCATCGGCTCTTCCTCGTCATCGTAGTCATCATCGTCGTGCTCTTCGTCATCTAAATAGTCTTCTTCTTCGAACTCATCTTCATCACGCCGCCGGCGCAGTGGCCGTTTCGATGTGGCTTTGGGTAGGGCTTTCTTGCCCTTGCGCCCTATTGGCTCGCGGTCATCCCCAGACATGTATTTCTCTCCACGCGCATTGGCGATTATTGCGGCTTATACCCGTCATACTTCAAGCTGCATGCGCGTTGGCTGCGTTCAATCACCCGAATCACTTACTTATGTAAGCTCATCGGGACTCACTAGCTTGCCGCCTTCCTGCAACTCGAATTACTTTGGGTATCATATATTCCCCAATTTGTCGGATAGAAAGGGGAAACATCTGAAATTATTGGCTGTTGGCCATGTGATCTTATTTATCTTGGTAGTTTTTAGTCCGGCGAGTCGGGCGGGTGTTCGCGGGATCATCCGGCCAGACATGTTTGGGATAACGCCCTTTCATCTCTTTTTGTACCTCCCGATATGCGCCTTGCCAGAAAGCGGCTAGATCACCCGTAATCTGTAATGGCCGATGTGCCGGGGAGAGCAGTTCTAACACCACCGCCACCCGCCCGCAGGCCAGCATCGGGCTGTGTTGTTCGCCAAAGACCTCCTGCAAACGCACCGCCAGTACCGGTGGCCGCTCGACATAATAACGGATTGGCAGGCGGCTCCCCGTGGGCACAGTGTAATGAGTTGGCAGCTCAGTATCCAGCCGTTGACGTAACTGCCAGCTCAACAAGCGGGTTAATGCCTCGCTAATATTCACTTGCCGCAATCCGCGGAAAGCCCGCACGCCGGACAGCGACGGCTGTAACCACAGCTCAAGTTTGCTCAGCAAACTGTCATCATCCATCGCAGGCCAAGGCTCCTCAGGTAGCCAGCGGGCAGCACATTGTAATCGAATGCGTAACTGCTCGGCATGCTCATCCCAATTGAGTACCTGCAACCCTTGCTCGCGTATCCAGTTAAGTAATGCCGATTGCAATGCCTCATCGCTCGGCTTGGCTAACGGTTGCGCCCGTAAGGTCAAACGCCCGATTTGCCAGCGTCGCCAGGCCCGCAGCGTACCCTTTTCTTCATCCCATTCCACCACCGTCCGCTCGTCGACTAACCGGGGTAATTGTTTTACTAGTTGTTCAACATCAATCGGCAATGCCAGCAAAATACGCGCATCCGGCCCGCTGTTGCTTTGTAATAAGTTGGCGGCCACCAGCCAGGGGGTACGTGACAGCGCCTCATCCTGAGCCATTGCAGCCCCCATACCGTTAGCCAACAGGTAGCGACCATCCAGCCCTCTCTGCTGCGCGATGCGATCAGGGTAAGCCAGTGCCAGTAATTGGCCGGCGAGATTACTGTCCACGTTGCCTGAACGGCGGTTGACTCTTTGCGTCAATTGCCGTGCCCGGCGCTGCCAGTGAGGTTGCGGCCGACTAAGCCAATCGTGTAAATCAATCTGACCAGAACGGGGTGGCTCTTCCAAAATGGCGGCCAGCAATGCCGCCGTTGCCAACGCATCGGGGCTTTGCTCTGCGGCAAAGCACAACATGGCCGCCAAACGCGGTTCACAACCTAAACTCGCCATACTGCGCCCCGTAGCACTAAGGTGGCCATGGGTGTCGATGGCCCCGAGTCGCATCAATAACTCGCGCGCGACAGTGAGTGCCGCCTGCGGCGGTTGATCCAGCCAGCTCAGTTGTGCCACATCCTGACAGCCCCAATTCAGCAGTTCCAACCATAAGCTGCATAGATCGCTGTTGAGGATTTCCGGCTCACTGTATTCCGCTGCTCGCTCGGCTTGCTCTTTAGCAAACAAATGCCAGCAGATACCCGGTTCCAGCCGCCCGGCACGCCCGGCACGCTGAATCATTGAGGCCTGACTGATACGCTGGGTGACTAATCGGGTCAGGCCATTTTTAACATCAAAACACGCTACCCGTTCCAAGCCACTGTCCACCACCAGCCGGATGCCTTCAATGGTCAAACTGGTTTCGGCAATATTAGTCGCCAGCACCACTTTGCGCCGTCCGGCGAGAGCCGGTTGAATCGCTTTCTGCTGTTCACTGAGCGGCAGCGCACCATACAGCGGGCAAAGATCTGTGTCGTTGGCTACTGCACCGTGCAAGCGCTCCATCACGCGATGGATTTCACCGACACCGGGTAAAAATAGCAATAAAGAACCGGTTTGCTCATTTAATAAACGCTTAACCCGACTGGCAACCCCATCTTCAATCCGCTCATGGCTTGATAGCGGCTGATAGCAGCGATCGACGGGAAAGCTGCGCCCTGCCGAGACAATGGCTGGCGCGCAAGGAAGTAGCGAGGAAAGACGCTGATTGTCCAGAGTCGCGGACATGATTAACAGTTTCAGGTCATCGCGCAGCCCCTGCTGTACATCCAGCAATAGCGCCAGCGCTAAATCAGCTTGCAAACTACGTTCATGGAATTCATCGAGGATCACCAGCGAGACGCCCGTTAGCTCAGCATCCTGCTGGAGCATGCGCGTCAAAATGCCTTCGGTTACCACTTCCAAACGCGTATCTGGCCCGCTTTTGCTTTCAGCGCGCATCCGATAGCCTACCGTCTGGCCGGGTTGTTCCCCCAGTTGTTGCGCCAGGCGGTAAGCCACATTTTTCGCCGCCAGCCGCCGTGGTTCCAGCATGATAATCCGCCCCGGCAACCCACTGTATTGCAGGATTTGCAGCGGTAACCAGGTCGATTTTCCCGCGCCGGTCGGGGCATGGAGTAAGACTTGCGATGAGGTTTGCAACGCAGAGAGTATCTCGCTGAGCACTTCACTTACCGGTAAAGCAGTCACTGTCGCATCACGCTCTTTCTGGTTCACCACCACATTTGTCTCCATGCTCTACTTTCATCGTCAGTCATTGTAACATCATGGCCGTAGAGCGTATTTAGCCGAGTGATTATGCCAACCAGATGATAGATACCGTTGATAAAACTAAAACAAGTCTCCGTCGCATGTTCTTTGCCCTGACACTGCCTGAAACCATGCAGCAGGATATTGTGCAATGGCGGGCGGCGAGCTTCCCACCAGAGGCCGGTCGCCCTATCGAGGCCGCTAATATGCACCTGACACTGGCATTTCTTGGCGATATAAGTGCCGCTAAAGCACAGGTATTGCAGCAGCAAGCCGGGCGTATCAGCCAGGCTGGCTTCAGCGTAACCTTAGATGATGTCGGCCATTGGCCTGGTTCGGGCGTGATATGGCTTGGCTGTAAAAATCCGCCCCGGGGCCTGTTGCAGTTGGCGCAGTTGCTGCGATCTCAGGCTGCGCGCAGTGGTTGCGCCCAAACATCACTGCCATTCCACCCCCATGTGACCTTGTTGCGTGGCGCTACCCGCCCGGTAGTTATACCGGCCAAAACCAATAATCAACGCTTGTGCGTAGACCACTTCTCACTGTATGAGTCAGTATTGGTGCGCGGTCGCACCCGCTATACCCTGATACAAAGCTGGCCGCTGGCTGGCGGCGAAAGGAAATTTGATGACGTCTAACCCTCAATTGTTATCTTTTAACCCACGGTTACAGCCCGCCACACTTATCCTGCGGTATAAACGCTTTTTAGCTGATATTGTGACACCCGCTGGAGAATCATTAACTATTCATTGCGCTAATACCGGGGCAATGACGGGTTGCGCGACGCCCGGAGATACAGTTTGGTATTCGACCTCAGATAACCCGAAACGTAAGTATCCCCACAGTTGGGAGTTAACCCACACCCAAAGTGGTGATTGGATTTGCGTAAATACCTTACGGGCCAATGAGTTAGTTAGCTCTGCGATAGATAAAAACCATATTGTTGAATTATCTGGTTACACTTCTGTCAAAAGAGAGATTAAATATGGAGACGAGAACAGCCGTATAGACTTGTTATTGCAGGCAGAAAATAGGTCTAACTGCTATATTGAAGTCAAGTCGGTTACCTTATTACAGCAACAGTGTGGGTATTTCCCGGATGCCGTCACCCTACGGGGTCAGAAGCATCTTAGGGAGTTACAAAGCATGGTTGCCGACGGTCACCGGGCGGTACTTTTTTTTGCCGTATTGCATACGGGCATCAGGCAAGTCGCTGCGGCCCGACACATTGACAATCGCTATGCAGAATTGCTGGCCCAGGCTCAGCAAGCAGGAGTGGAGGTTATTTGCTACGGTTTTCAACTATCGCCTGACGGTATTGCGCTGGACGCCCGCTTACCGTTATTACTGGCCGAAACGCTCTCACCAACAAGCGCTGAATAAAGAAGCGATTATTGGAGAAAGTTGTTCGCCAAATACGCCTTCCTTCACACCATTGTCAAGCAGGCGACAGGAATAATTGCTAACCTACCTTCCTTCTGGTATTTATAGCGGCCTGATTTTTCCCCGTATTGGGGATTTCGATAGTGCGTATGAATGTAGGAGAAGCATCATGCAAGAAGGGCAAAAACGTAAAACCTCGTCCTTGAGCATTCTCGCCATCGCTGGGGTAGAACCGTACCAAGAGAAGCCAGGCGAAGAGTATATGAATGCCGCCCAGCTGTCGCATTTCAAGCTGATTCTTGAAGCATGGCGCAACCAGCTCAGGGATGAAGTGGATCGTACTGTATCGCACATGCAAGACGAAGCCGCTAATTTCCCTGATCCGGTAGACCGCGCTGCGCAGGAAGAAGAGTTTAGTCTTGAACTTCGTAACCGCGACCGCGAGCGTAAACTGATTAAAAAGATCGAAAAAACGCTGAAAAAAGTCGAGGATGACGATTTCGGTTTCTGCGAGTCTTGTGGTGTAGAAATTGGTATCCGTCGTCTGGAAGCACGGCCAACTGCAGATTTGTGCATTGACTGTAAAACCCTGGCCGAAATCCGCGAAAAGCAGATGGCAGGCTAACTGCATACCCAATGAAATTGGCGTTGTAGATAGGCAGCAAGCGAACGAATCCCGATGCGCTAACAAACAAGTAATTCGGGCGAGAGGCGTAGCTAACAACCCTACAACTCCAAATATGAAGGGTATAACACGGTGCCAGAGTCACCTCCGGCACCGTATCTATTAAGCGGAATTCCCTTCCTTTTTATGTCCGAAGATATCAGTACTCAACAGCCCAGTGTGCTGCAACATTATGTTCAGCAACATAAGTACGTGGGCCGTTTTGCCCCATCCCCGTCTGGTGATTTACATTTTGGTTCTCTGATTGCCGCACTCGGGAGTTACCTGCAAGCCCGTGCTCAACGCGGGAACTGGCTAGTTCGCATTGAAGATATTGACCCCCCTCGAGAAATTCCCGGAGCTGCTTCCCGTATCCTGGCGGCATTAGATCACTATGGCCTCCATTGGGACAGTCAGGTTATCTATCAGTCCCAGCGTCATGAAGCCTATCGCGCCACATTAGACTGGTTGAAACAGCAGGGCCTGAGTTATTACTGCACGTGTACACGCAGCCGCATTCAACAGCTAGGGGGATTCTACGACGGTTATTGCCGTGACCGCCATTTACCTGCTGATAGTGCCGCCATTCGTTTGCGACAGACACAGCCGATTTATGCCTTTTATGATAAATTACTGGGTGAGTTGCATGTTGAATCTGCGCTGGCACAAGAGGATTTTATTATCCGCCGCAGAGATGGCTTATTTGCTTATAATTTAGCTGTGGTGGTTGATGATGCTTTTCAAGGCGTGACAGAAATTGTGCGTGGGGCTGATTTGATTGAACCTACCGTGCGCCAAATAGCCCTCTACCAACAGTTACAGCAGCCCGCTCCGAGCTATTTGCACTTGCCATTGGCACTGAATCATGACGGTAATAAGTTATCCAAGCAAAACCATGCAACACCGCTACCGGATGGCGATCCGCGCCCGATTTTGGTTGATGCATTGAAGTTTTTACATCAACCGCTGCCAGAATGCTGGCAAGATCTTGATTTACCGTTATTATTACGTTTTGCAGTCGAAAATTGGACGTTGGCAGCAATTCCGCTTCACGGGGCAATAGCAGTCACTGAAAACACAACGGCATTCTCAAAGTAAGCACGGTGAGCTATGATTAGCCGCTGTTTTTCTGTAGTTCTGTTATTTATTAGCCACTATCGAGGTGTACCATTTTTACCCGAGTAGCCAATTTCTGCCGTAAGGTACTGATTCGCGATGATAAATCAGAACGCGATAACAAAGCTGTCCGTGATGATACGGCCCGTGATGGTAGTGCCCGTAAAGATAAAGTGCCCGGTGAAGATAACGTGGCCCGCAAAGAGAAAAGGCCTGCCAGAACAAATACTGGCCGCAAGAATCATGCGGTGCCTGCTTCACAACAGAGTGCGATGACGATTATTCCGCGAGATCAGCACAATATTTCCCGTAGAGAGATCAGCGATAATGCGCTGAAGGTTCTCTATCGCCTGAATAAATCAGGCTATGAAGCCTATCTGGTTGGCGGCGGCGTCCGCGACCTGTTACTGGGCAAAAAACCGAAAGATTTTGATATCACCACCAGCGCGACACCAGAACAAGTGCGGAAATTATTCCGTAACTGTCGTCTGGTTGGTCGCCGTTTTCGCCTGGCCCATGTCATGTTTGGCCCTGAGATCATTGAAGTTGCCACTTTCCGTGGCCACCATGAGCAACAACCGGCGGAAGATAGCGACAAGAACTCTTCCCAGCAAGCGCAAAATGGCATGCTGCTGCGTGACAATATTTTTGGCACCATCGAAGATGATGCTCAGCGCCGTGATTTCACCATTAACAGCCTCTACTACGGTATTTCTGATTTTGCCCTGCGTGATTACACCGGTGGCTTGCGTGATCTGAAAGAGGGCATTATCCGGCTGATTGGTGATCCTGAAACTCGTTACCGTGAAGATCCCGTGCGCATGCTGCGTGCAGTGCGTTTTGCCGCCAAATTGGATATGACGATCAGCCCGGAAACCGCTGAGCCGATCCCACGTCTGGCCTCATTACTACACGAGATCCCGCCAGCGCGCCTGTTTGAAGAATCACTCAAACTGTTGCAATCGGGTTATGGTTATAAAACCTATTTAAAACTGTGTGAATATCAGTTGTTCCAACCATTATTCCCATTGATTGCACGTAATTTCACTGAGCAGCATGACTCTCCGATGGAGCGCATTCTGGTTCAGGTACTAAAAAATACTGACCATCGTTTGCATAATGATCAACGCGTCAACCCAGCGTTCTTATTTGCGGCTATGCTTTGGTATCCGTTGATTGAACATGCGCAAAAACTGACGCAGGAAAGCGGTTTGGCGTATTACGATGCCTTTGCGCTGGCAATGAATGATGTGCTGGATGAAGAGTGCCGTTCGTTGGCCGTTCCAAAACGTATTACCTCACTGGTACGGGATATCTGGCTGCTGCAACTGCGCCTGTCTCGCCGTCAGGGTAAACGTGCGCACAAGTTGATGGAACATCCGAAATTCCGTGCTGCTTATGATCTGTTAGCGCTGCGGGCTGAAGTGGAAAATAACCATGAGTTGCAGCGTTTGACACAATGGTGGGGGGAGTTCCAGGAAGCCACGCCGCTACAGCAGAAAACCATGCTGAATACGTTAGGGGCTGATCCGGCACCACGACGCTCTCGTCCCCGCCGCCCACGTAAGCCAGCACCACGTAAAGAAGGGGCATAATTCGCATCATGATCCGGGTCTATATCGCGTTAGGCAGCAATCAGGCCATGCCACTGCAACAGGTTAAAACCGCCCTGGAAGCGTTGGAGCATCTACCACGCACCCGGTTAGTTGCATGTTCGCCATTTTATCGCACCAAACCGTTAGGCCCACAAGATCAGCCAGATTTTCTTAATGCCGTGGTAGCGTTAGATACCTCACTACCACCCGAGCAACTGCTGGACCACACTCAAGCTATTGAACGCAATCAGGGCCGGGTAAGGAAAGAACAACGTTGGGGGCCACGAACGCTGGACCTGGATATCATGCTGTATGGCTCACAGGTGATAACAACCGATCGCCTGACTGTGCCGCACTATGGTTTGAAAGAGCGCGAGTTTATGCTCTATCCGCTGGCTGATATCGCACCTGATCTGATTTTCCCCGATGGCGAAGCATTATCAGAACGTCTTAAATGGGTGGATAAAAACGGTCTGGTGCCTTGGTAACTCATACTTGCCAAATTCAACATATAGCATCCCTATCTGATATCCCCTCCATCTTAACCCCTTGTCTCAGGAGAAAAGAGTGATGAAAGCCACCACCATGAGCCACTTGCGTCAATGGAAACAAGAAAAGCGTAAGTTCGCCACACTGACGGCCTATGATGCCAGTTTTGCCCAGTTGTTTGTCGAGCAAGGTATTGAGGTACTGCTGGTGGGTGATTCGCTCGGTATGACGTTACAAGGCTTCGACTCGACTCTGCCAGTCACCACCGCGGATGTGGCTTATCACACCCGTGCGGTGCGCCGAGGTGCGCCTCATTGCCTATTATTGGCCGATATGCCCTTCATGAGTTATGCCACACCAGAGCAAACATTTACTAATGCCGCAGAGTTGATGCGCGCCGGGGCCAATATGGTCAAACTGGAAGGCGGTAGCTGGTTATGTGATACAGTGCGCATGCTCGCTGAACGTGCCGTTCCGGTATGCGGACATCTGGGATTAACCCCGCAGTCAGTTAATATCTTCGGTGGCTACAAAGTACAAGGCCGCGAAGAAGTAGCAGCGAATCAGCTACTGAAAGATGCACTGGCACTTGAACTCGCGGGGGCGCAATTATTGGTACTGGAATGCGTGCCAGTAGAACTGGCAAAACGGGTTAGCGAAGAGCTGGCTATTCCGGTGATTGGTATTGGTGCTGGTAATGTCACTGACGGGCAGATACTGGTTATGCACGATGCGCTGGGCATTACTGGCGGTCATACCCCTAAATTCAGTAAGAATTTCCTGGCACAAAGTGCCGGTGATATTCGCGCCGCCATTAAGCTGTATATTCAGGAAGTTGAAAGTGGCCTATATCCGGCGGAAGAACATACATTCCAGTAAATTTTGCTGATAATACGCTGCTATTACATCCTATTTATACCCAATAGATTTCAAGATGCAGGAAGGCGGCAAGCAGAGGCGAGGCCCATGAATGGGTCGAGTAACCACCACCTGCAATTTGAAAGATGACCGGTATCGGAGAAAAGAATGCTGATTATTGAAACCCTGCCGCTATTGCGCCAACAAATTCGCCGTTGGCGTCAGGAAGGAAAGCGAGTTGCACTGGTACCAACCATGGGTAACCTGCATGAAGGGCATATGACATTAGTGGAAGATGCCAAAACCCGTGCCGATGTGGTGGTCGTGAGTATTTTTGTCAATCCGCTGCAATTTGAACGCCCGGATGATTTAGCTCGCTACCCGCGCACTTTGCAGGAAGATTGCGAGAAGTTGACCCGTCACGGTGTGGATCTGGTATTCGCCCCTGCGGCAGTCGATGTCTATCCAGCCGGTCTGGAAAGCCAGACCTATGTCGACGTCCCTGCCCTGTCTACTATTTTAGAAGGTGCCAGTCGCCCTGGCCATTTCCGTGGTGTATCCACTATCGTCAGCAAACTGTTCAATCTGGTGCAACCAGATGTTGCCTGTTTTGGTGAAAAAGATTATCAGCAACTGGCACTGATCCGTAAAATGGTGGCGGATATGGGCTATGACATCAATATTGTCGGGGTGCCGATTGTGCGGGCGAAAGATGGTCTGGCACTGAGTTCCCGCAATGGCTATCTGACGGCTGAAGAGCGAAAAATCGCCCCGCAGCTCAATAAGATAATGCAAGCTCTGGCCGAGAAACTGATCTTGGGTGAAAGGCAGATTGATGATTTGCTGGCTGACACCGCAGAGCAATTACGTCATGCCGGTTTTACCCCGGATGAACTGTTTATCCGCGATGCCCACACCTTGCAACCATTGACCGTCGACAGTAAACAAGCCGTTATCCTGCTGGCCGCCTGGCTGGGTAAAGCACGCCTGATTGATAACCAACAGGTTGATTTACGTAGTTAACCCCAGACTGCGGTGAATAGCGGCCTAGCCCGGTTTTCACCGCACATCCCCTTTCCCTGCTCCTCTTATTCTTCACTAAACAAGGTGTTAACCCGAAAGCATTTTCTCTGTCTTTGGTATGTAATACATCGAATAAATAAAAGGGGATTGAAGATGGAAATTAGGGTTGGAAACCCTCTGTTTTCTACTGAGATTAGTCACTCAGTCATCGCAAATATAGCGAAAAACACAACACCACCATCGATGAGTCTATGGGAGATAATAAAGGACTTTTTCTGTTGTACCCATCATGCTGAAGCATTGGATTGTCTCTATCAACTGTGCCATCCTGTGAATAATACCGATGCAATGAACCCGGAGGAAATTCGCGGCAACATAGCAAAAGCGTTTAATCAATTAAAACAGTTAGCAGCACCAGGATATGAAGATAGATTTTCTCATCCTGATAGCCCGAATGAGCAAGAGCAACATTTCATTATTACTGATAATAATGGCGCATTTATATTAAATATAATAATTAACATTAACACCAATAAATACTCAATCTCCACCCCTGATGGCACCAAAGCATCCCTATCTTTGCGACCAACGCCTGCACAAGCAACCGAGAGAGCATGGGATCGGGGGTTTGATCACATAACCCTGTTCAGCCAGCCGTAGACCCGTTTTAAGCCGCTGTTTTTATCACTCAATCGCTGAGTCATAGACAAGCGGTATAAAATCAGCAAAACTGGATGCTTCTCCCTAAATCAATCGATGATGGGATAGGATGCCAGACTTATTCTGGGTAATAACCGGGGTCAAAGGTAAGAGTTATGATACGCACTATGTTGCAAGGCAAACTGCATCGGGTCAAAGTCACTCAAGCTGATTTGCACTATGAAGGTTCCTGCGCTATCGATCAGGATTTCCTGGAAGCCGCAGGCATTCTGGAATACGAAGCCATTGATATTTATAACGTTGATAATGGTCAGCGTTTTTCCACTTATGCTATCGCCGCCGAACGCGGTTCACGGATTATCTCGGTGAATGGTGCCGCGGCGCGTTGTGCTTGTGTCGGTGATAAGCTGATCATCTGTTCCTACGTACAGATGTCTGATGCTGATGCCCGATTGCACCACCCTAAAGTGGCGTATTTTGAAGGTCAGAATCAACTGCAACGCAAGGCCAAAGCAGTGCCGGTTCAAGTCGCTTAATTGCCCTTTACACGTGCAGTTGCACCATAAAGAAGGCGCTTAAATACAGCGCCTTTTTCACATCATAAACTCACACTATCAAACAGCTAATCTGATTCCATCACTGTCGGTGCGGCAGGTACGGGTATCTGACCCGGTTCATTGGCAATACGTTCAGCCATGGTCGGTATTGAATCAGTACGCAAAATATATAGCCGTTTAAGGGTATACGGATTATCACCCGGTTTTACCTTGCCTTGTAGGGTGGTCACCGCCAAATGGAAACCCGCATTTTTCGCCGCATCGATTGCGGTTTGGTTAAAACCACCAAAGGGATATGACAGAAAGATCACGTGCGGATTAAATTGAGATAACGCTCGTCGTGAGTGTTCAAAATCAAAAACAATATTGTGATAAGAACGACTCAATAAGATAGGGTTACGTTTATTATCAGTCCGGTGTAAGAAATGAGTATGAGACTGAACATCAAATACATCCTGAATCTCTTTCAATTCAGAGATACTCATAAACTGTAATGAATCAGGGTTCCATTTTTGTGGATGGCGCTTAATTCGTGATGAAATAATAAATGCCGTAGCCCGGAAGCCATTTTCTTTCAATATAGGATATGCGTAGCGGTGGACCGATTTAAGACCATCGTCAAAGGTCAGTACTACAACTTTTGCGGGCAGATTAATCTTGTTATTGAGATAACCTTCAAGCTGATAGAGCGAAATCGTGTCGTAACCTGTCTGCTTGAGATAGGTCATCTGGTTACTGAATGCCGCATCAGAGGTGGTGGTTGATGTATTGAGGAAACGTCTATTCTCCTCATTCTTCAACATATGGTGATAGGTCAGGATCGGGATGCCGTTATCGATTTCAGCATCGACACTACTGACATAGCCTAAGCGATCACCAATATTGACCTGATACCAGGTATTCCCTAACCGGTCTTTCAATTTACCCACGATAGGGTAACGCAAGTTATCTACCAGCGTAGCAAACTGCTCACTGCGCACATCCGCCGCCAGATAGACAGGAGTTTCGCGCTTGATCAATATATTTTGATTGGGCAGGGGTTTATTCAGATCACCCAAGATATCGTTGGTTTTTCGTGCTTTGTTGATATCTTCTAAATCGTCCTTATCAATAAAGCCGATGCCATTACCAAATTTAAATTCATAGTATTCTGCCGCAGCGGGTAAAACCTGAATAAGTTGATCTTCTTTAATCTCACCGACAGGAATGACCTTCTCACCAACCAGTGAATATATTTCGCTATCACGCTGTGCAACCATATATTTAGGCGTAAGTGTTGCTTCATCAGGTAAGAGATCTGCATGGGTTGCCGGTATCATTACCGACATGACAAGACCGAGTAGCATCCCAATAGCTATTCTGTTTTTATGCCACATTATCGTTCTACTTATGCGCATTTGGCGCTGAATTGAAAAGGGGAAAATCTGGTGCGCCAGCATAGCACGAGACGCCAGAAGTTGAGAAAGACGATATTAGATGGGGACATTATTTATTACGTTTAAATTCCAGTATTAACAACAATTAACTAACTAATAATTCACGATCAATCTCTGCTAATAGCCAAAGTCATTGGCGTTACAGCAAGGCGGCAAGCCAGCGCATCCCGATGAGCTTACAGAGGTCAAGTGATTCGGGTAAGTGAACGTAGCCAACACCGCTGTAACGTCAAGGCCGAAAAGAATACCCAAAGTCATTGGCGTTACAGCAAGGCGGTAAGTCAGCGCATCCCGATGAGCTTACATCAGTAAGTGATTCGGGTAAGTGAACGTAGCCAACACCGCTGTAACGTCAAGGCCGAAGGGTATTAGGTGCGTAGCCCACGACCACGCTCTATCAAATACCAAGCCCACGCATAAAACACCGCGATGAATACCACCAAAACACCAATGGTCAATACCAATGGCACATCAGAAATCCCAAGGAAGCCATAACGGAACCCACTTATCATGTACACAATGGGATTTAGTTTCGATACCACCTGCCAAAAAGGGGGCAGTAATGATAGCGAGTAAAATACCCCGCCCAGATACGTCAAGGGGGTCAGCACAAAAGTAGGCACCAGGCTGATATCATCGAACGTTTTGGCAAATACCGCATTCAGTAACCCACCGAGGGAAAACAGAATGGCCGTCAGCATCAATGTCAGTGCAATCATTGACCAAGAGTGGACATGCAACGGTACGAAGAACAGTGAGATAATCGTTACCAGAATACCGACACAGATCCCACGGGCGACCCCACCACCGACATAACCGATAATCACAATATGTGTGGGTACCGGAGCTACCAGCAACTCTTCAATACTGCGCTGGAATTTAGCACCAAAGAACGATGCAGCGACGTTGGCATATGAGTTGGTGATAACCGCCATCATAATCAAGCCGGGAACGATAAATTGCATATAATTAAAACCGCCCATATCACCAATTCGGGCACCAATCAGGTTGCCGAAAATAACGAAATAGAGCGACATAGTAATCACCGGTGGTACCAGTGTTTGAATCCAGATACGAGCAAAACGCGTAATTTCTTTGATCCAAATACTCTGTAATGCTACCCAATATAGGCGGGTCATGCTTTCTCTCCCCCGTTACCATTAACCAAGGTGACAAATAGCTCTTCCAGACGGTTAGCCTTGTTGCGCATACTTTGTACCTGAATTCCCTGAGCGTTCAATTGACTGAATAAACCATTCAGACCTTGCTCACGCTTAACATCAACCTCCAGCGTTGAGGTGTCTGTCAGACGATAACCATAACCTTCCAGCTTAGGTAGCGGGCTTTTAATACCCAAATCAAAAATAAAGGTTTCTGACTCAAGTTTGCCAAGCAACTGCTTCATGGTGGTATTTTCCACCAGTTCACCATTCTGGATAATACCAATGTTACGGCACAGCATTTCTGCTTCTTCCAGATAGTGGGTAGTCAGAATGATGGTAGTCCCCTGCGCATTCAGCTCTTTCAGGAACCCCCACATCGAGCGGCGTAACTCGATATCCACCCCAGCGGTAGGTTCATCAAGGATTAGCAACTTCGGCTCATGCATCAGCGCACGCGCAATCATCAAACGGCGCTTCATCCCGCCCGACAGCCGGATAGCGCGCTCATTGCGTTTGCTCCACAAATCCAACTGAGTGAGGTATTTCTCGGCACGTTGTAACGCCTCACGCCGTGTGACGCCGTAATACCCCGCTTGGGTAATCACAATCTGCAACACCGTCTCGAATGGGTTGAAGTTAAACTCCTGTGGTACTAACCCAAGTTGGCGTTTGGCATTCACGATATCATTATCAATATCGTAACCAAAAACTTGTACCTTACCGGACGTTTTGTTCACTAATGAACTGATAATGCCAATGGTGGTCGATTTACCCGCACCATTCGGCCCAAGCAGGGCATAAAAATCACCTGCCTCTACGCGCAGATCAATGCCACGTAGTGCCTGAACGCCACCTGCATAGGTTTTGGTTAGTTGCGTTATTTCCAGTGCATATGTCATAAGTAAAAAAGAACCTTATTCTATGAGTTTCTCAGCGATAACAGCATACCCATGCCTGACTTAGCTCGCCTGTCAGGGCAAGTTACGGGGAGCAGAAGGGATCATGGGTCGATACCGAGAAGATGTTACGCAGACGAAAATTGCGCGATCAACAGGGTCACTGTTCCGATTTCAAAATCGTTATCGTTGCCGTATATTATCCTATCGCAATCCGTTCATTACAGGCTATTTACATTAATGAAAGAAATAGAGAAGCTTCTCGCGAACAATGACATCTGGTCAAATTCAATCAGTAAAGATGACCCCGATTTTTTTGAACACCTGGCACAAGCCCAGAAACCTCGCTTTCTGTGGATAGGCTGTTCAGATAGCCGCGTCCCCGCGGAACAGTTGACCGGCCTGAAAGCGGGTGAATTATTCGTTCACCGCAATGTAGCCAATCTGGTTATCCATACGGATCTCAATTGCTTGTCCGTGGTGCAATACGCCATCGATGTTTTGCAGGTCGAGCATATCATTATCTGTGGCCACCTGGGCTGTGGCGGTGTTGAAGCCGCTATGCAAAAAGACCTTGAATTAGGGCTTATCGATAACTGGTTACTGCACATCCGGGATCTTTGGTTTAAACACAGCTCACTGCTGGGTGAATTGCCAGCTGAAGAGCGCAGCAATATGTTATGTAAAATCAATGTCGTAGAACAAGTGTATAACTTGGGTCATTCGACCATTGTCCGTTCCGCCTGGAAGCGCGGGCAGAAAGCCATGATTCACGGCTGGGTCTATGGTATTGACGATGGCAAACTGACTGATTTGAAAGTCTCGGCCACCAGCCTAAGCGAACTGGAAATAAAGTACCGCGAAGCAATGGCAAAAATACTGCAACCAAACAGACAAAACTAATAAGTGCTACGGGAGGGTGTTAAAACACACCCTATCCCATCCCTAAATGCTGCGAAAGACACTCGAACTCAAAATATTGACGTGCAGTGACCATCGGCAAATAAGGCGTAGCGAGCTAAGTCAGTTTGAGTGCGCCCAGCACGCAAGAACCGGAGCGTACACCATGACTTTATAAATCATGGCTACGTGAGGATTCTGAGTACTGCGGAATCTCAAAATGGCGACGCGCAGTAGCCGCTCCTGATCACTCGTCAAACATCACGACTTTGCCTACATACGGCAAATGCCTGTAGCGCTGGGCATAATCGATACCGTAACCCACCACGAATTCATCAGGAATGGCGAAGCCGACCCACTCAACCGGCACCTGAACTTCGCGACGCTCTGGTTTATCCAGCAACGTGCAGATAGCCAGTGATTTCGGCCCACGCAATTGCAGAATTTCACGCACTTTACTTAATGTATTACCGGAGTCGATTATATCTTCAACAATCAGCACATCCTTACCACGGATATCTTCATCCAAATCTTTCAGGATTTTCACATCTCGCGTGGTACTCATGCCATTGCCGTAGCTGGAGGCCGTCATAAAATCGACTTCATGGGAAACATCAATGGCACGGCATAAGTCAGCCATAAACATAAATGAGCCACGGAGCAACCCGACCAGCACCATTTCACTGCCGCTATCGCGGTAGTGTTCGGAGATTTGGTGGCCTAATTCGGCAATTCGGGCTTTGACTTCCTGCTCGGAAATCATGACTTCTACAGTGTGTTTCATAAGTATTTACGTCGCTTTTTTACGTTACTTGCCACAAGAAAGCCGCTGAGTTTACCATAGCCTAAGCGATGTTGCGACGGACTCACCCGCCGCACACATAACCTGTTGATACCCCCTAAGCGCTGACGGTAAAGCCCAACATCATGCCAGTATCTTCATGTTCCAACAGATGGCAGTGGGCCATATAAGGCATACTGGCTGGTGCGAGGTGACTAAAACGCACTAATATCTCACTGCGCGCACCTTCCACTCGTACAATATCTTTCCAGCCACGGCGATGCTCTGCCGGTGGTTTGCCGTTTTCTGTCAAAATACGGAACTGTGTCCCGTGGACATGGAAGGGATGTAACATCATGTCGCCTTCACCAGAAACGGTCCACTTCTCGAATTTCCCGAGCTTCGCGTCAAACGCCGGTTCAATCATCGAGAACGGTTTGCCGTTAATCATATTGGCATGGCTGAAATCAAAAGCCGCCGCGCCTTTCATCGCGCCACTCTCCATACCGGCCATATTGCTGTGATCCATGCCATTCATGGCACCGTTACCCATGTTCATGCCAGCCATTGCTTGCATACCATAACGGCTCATCAGCGCTTGCATCCCTAACATATCCAATTTCGGATCCATCATCAGTTGGAACCAGCGCTCTTGCAAGCCAGTGGCATCGGCTAATGCCGGCACCACAACCAGCGAATCCGGGAGCACCTTGCTACCCGCGGCCAGTGATGGCTGAATGCGCAATACCGGTAATGGCTTATCGAACGGGGCCAGGGTCATACCCATCTGTTTCACTGGCAAAGTAACCAGATCAAGCGGCTTACCATCAGCAGTATCCACCAGCACCTCAAAACGTTCACCCATCAGTATTGGCAACTCACGCACGGCTACCGGCTCGGCCAGTAAGCCACCGTCGCTGGCAATCACATACATCGGGCGGCCATCGCTGAGTGCCAAATTAAGGGAGCGGGCATTACAGCCATTGAGCAGCCTTAGTCGCACCCAACCGCGTGGGGTGATTTGCTGCGGATAATGTGCTCCATTGGTAAACATCCGATCGCCAAACCAACCAACAGCCGCCGTCATCACATCTAACTGATAATCAATCTGCCCATCTTTACCCAGTAATTTATCCTGCAAAATAACCGGAATATCGTCTACACCCCACAGCTTTGGCAGAGGAAGTTTCTCGCTCTCATTGTCATCGATCAGGACCAATCCGCCTAAGCCCATGGCCACTTGCTGGCCAGTCTTCCCATGAGTGTGGGGATGGAACCAGCAGGTAGCCGCCGGTTGATCGACACTAAAAACAACCTGCCGGGTTGTGCCGGGTTGAATCAGTGCCTGTGGACCACCGTCCACTTCGCCGGGGATTTCCAGTCCGTGCCAGTGCACCGTGGTCGCTTCTGGTAGGGAATTAGTGATATCAATAGTGACCGGTTTGCCTCGTTGCAAACGGATGGCAGGCCCCAGTAGATTGCCATTATAACCCCAGGTCTGCGTTGCTGCGGAGGGTAGCCAGGCCACAGTACCGGTCTGGATATTCAAATTAATTTTGCTATTGGCATCGGGCTGGAGCAGAGGCGGAATAGGCAGTGGTGATAAATCTGCGGCCAAGGCCGCGCGGCTCCATAACGGCAGTGAAGTGGCGGCTCCAAGAGCTGCCGTTAACTTAATAAAATCACGGCGATGCATGGTCGTCTCCATCTTGATAATGAGTGAGTGCCTGCAAGACACAAAAACAGCAGTCTGTGAGCTTAAACCCTCCCCTTACAGGAAGGTCAAGATGTAATCAATCACTTGGTGAGTCAATCCAAATCAGGTAAGTGATTCTGGTGATAAATCTGCTTGCACTAACCTCGCCTGGCAAGGTCCAGGGTGCGGGAGAGTCACCTGCATCGCTAACACCCCTGCGGCTTCAAGTACGAAGGGTATAATAAAATTTACTCTGAACCATCACAGTGTGATAACGTCTGTTAACAATGAACAAGCCTGTTTCCGCTATGAAAAGAACAACGTTAGTTATGCTGCTGCTTACTCTGTGCGGATTTTCATCTGCCAGTTCTGCATTAAGTGAATCCGAAGCAGAAGATCTTGCGGATCTGACTGCGGTATTTGTCTATCTGAAAAATGATTGTGGTTATAACGAATTACCCAATAACGAAATCAAACGGGCTATCGTCTATTTTGCTCAGCAAAATCGCTGGGACCTGCGTAACTATAATAGCTTTAATATGAAAGCGTTGGGCGAAGAGAGTTATCGCGACCTGCGTGGTATTGCTATTCCAGTTCCTACCAAATGCAAGTCTCTGGCCCGTGACTCGTTGAGTTTATTGGCTTACGCGAACTAACAATCCCGCCTTTACCCTTTCAGTCTGAAATTCCACCGTGCAACCTCATCCAGAGTTGGCTATGATGTTGCCCCCCATTTTTCATGGCTGTTACTGCGAAGGAGAAGCCCCGAACATGTCACAGAAAGAACTATGGTATGAAACATTGCATGCCAACTTCGGTCAGTATTTTTCAGTAGAAAATGTGCTGTACCACGAGAAAACCGAGCATCAGGATCTGGTGATTTTTGAAAATCCCGTGCTGGGCCGTGTCATGGCACTGGATGGCGTGGTTCAGACGACCGAGCGCGATGAGTTTATCTATCACGAAATGATGACTCATGTGCCTTTACTGGCCCACGGTCAGGTGAAGAAGGTGCTTATCATCGGTGGTGGTGATGGTGCCATGCTGCGTGAAGTCAGCCGCCATAAAAATATCGAACAGATTACCATGGTGGAAATTGACGCCGGTGTCGTGGAGTTCTGCCGCCAATATCTGCCGAATCACAGTGCGGGGGCCTATGACGATCCTCGTTTCACATTAGTTATTGATGATGGTGTTAACTTCGTTAACCAGACCACTGAAAAATTCGATGTCATCATCTCCGACTGTACCGATCCCATCGGCCCAGGAGAAAGCCTGTTTACCTCAGTTTTCTACCAGGGATGTGCTCGTAGCCTGAACCAAGGCGGCATTTTTGTGGCACAAAACGGCGTATGCTTCCTACAACAGGATGAAGCCGTCGGCAGCCACAATAAGCTTAGCCACTATTTCAGTGATGTCAGTTTTTATCTGGCCGCAATTCCGACCTATTATGGCGGTATTATGACCTTCGCGTGGGCGACTCAAAACCCCTCGCTGCGTCAGCTGGATCTTGCCACGCTACAACAGCGTTTTGCTGAAGCAGGCCTAAACTGCCGCTACTATAACCCAGCCATTCATGTCGGCAGCTTTGCCTTGCCGCAGTATCTGCTGGATGCCTTAACAGCCAAATAAGGAGGTGAACTAAATTGTCCAAGCTTAAACTACACGGCTTCAACAACCTGACCAAAAGCCTGAGTTTTTGTATTTACGATATTTGTTATGCCGAGACCGCAGACGACCGCGATGGCTATATCGCCTACATTGACGAACAGTACAACGCCAACCGCCTGACCGAGATCTTGAGCGAAACCTGCTCGATCATTGGCGCAAATATATTGAATGTCGCACGTCAGGATTACGACCCTCAGGGGGCGAGTGTTACCATTCTGGTCAGCGAAGAACCGGTCGATCCGCGCGATGTTGATACCTCTGAGCACCCCGGCCCGCTGCCAAGTGCAGTGGTTGCCCATTTGGACAAGAGCCATATCTGCGTTCATACCTACCCAGAAAGCCACCCTGAAGCGGGGTTATGCACTTTCCGCGCAGATATCGAAGTCTCTACCTGTGGAGTGATTTCACCGCTGAAAGCCCTGAATTACCTTATCCATCAGTTGGAGTCCGACATTGTTACGATGGATTATCGCGTACGGGGTTTTACCCGTGATATCAATGGGATAAAGCATTTTATCGATCATAAGATCAACTCGATTCAGAATTTCATGTCTGACGATATGAAGTCGCTGTATCACATGATGGATGTGAATGTTTATCAAGAAAACATCTTTCATACCAAGATGATGTTGAAAGACTTCGATTTGAAGCATTATCTGTTTAACGCCAAGCCGGAAGAGCTGAGTGCCGCAGAAAGAGAACGTATTACTCGCCTGTTATATAAAGAGATGCAGGAAATTTACTATGGCCGTAATGTGCCAGAAATGTGATACGTTGCCGGTAATACCACTGTATTTATATGTTATTAATCAGTAATAAGTCAGACAAGAAACCAATTAATCGGGCATAACTCTTTTTGCCCGGTTAATACCTCCAACTCAAGGAATGACCCCTGGAATGAACCGCCTCCCCACCCTGTATGGCATTATTGCAATCCTACTTTGGAGCATGAGTGTCGCTTTGACGCGCGGACTATCTGAAACCTTGGGTCCGTTTGGGGCCGGAGCGGCAATTTACAGCGTGAGTGGAGTTTTGGTGTGGTTGGTGGCGGGTAAACCTACGTTACGTGGACAGCATCCAGCTTATCTGTACGGTTGTGGTTTGCTATTTGTGGTGTATATGGTGGCGTTCGCTTTGGCTATTGGTATGGCTAATGACCGTCAGCAGACACTGGAAATTGGCCTGATCAATTACCTGTGGCCGAGTTTAACCTTGCTGTTAGCAGTTCCATTACTTAAGCTGCGCGCCCGTTGGTGGTTATGGCTGGGAGTTGCACTTGCTCTATTCGGTGTAATCTGGGTAGTCAGCGGTGGAAACGGGCTAGATATCAACGTATTGAGCACCAATGTCAGCAGTAACCCTCTGGCCTACAGCCTGGCTCTCATCGCGGCGTTTACCTGGGCGGCTTATTCCAATCTGGTCCGTTTGTACAGCCGTGGGCCAGGGGCGTTGCCGCTGTTTTTACTCGCCTGCGCCCTGTGTTTGTGGGTCATGTTCTTTATGCTGACCCCCGGCAAGTTGCATTTCACCACACGGGCAACGTTTGAACTGTTACTTATGGGAGCCAACACTGCGCTGGCCTATCTGTGTTGGGATATTGCCATGAAAAAGGGCAATGCCACATTAGTGGCTGCTCTGTCCTACTTCACACCACTGCTATCGATATTGATTGCCAGCTTGTGGCTCAATACCCTGCCCTCAGCCGCTTTCTGGCCCGGAGTGGCGATGGTGGTGGTAGGTTCTCTGCTGTGCTGGTCTGCCAGCCGCAATCCCCTTCGGACTTGAAGCCGCAGTTAGGCAGCAACGCCAAGTTCTTTGAGTAAATATTTTATTTAGAAGTAATGAAGTTACGATAGCCTTTCAATACCAGCAGAAAGTCCTCTAATCCGCACAGACAGAGGCTTTCTTCATCATAGTAATTCATGCCCTCTTCCATCTCATCGCCGTCGAGATCCAGTTGATTGGCACACACCATCACTTCTTCCCCATCCAGCCACAAGGTATATTCATGGCCGGTCAACTGCCACTGGCGCTCACTGCCTTTCACTTCCATAGCGGCGGCTTCAATTTGATCGAGTTTTGCCAGGTCGCCCTTAATCTCTTCATTGAGCCAATGGCCGATCACTTCATGTCCCATGGAGAATCTGACCAGCACTTGCCCTGTTAAATCACGCAAGAATTCATAGTCCATAGCATGCCCTCCTGATGCTCTTATAATTATTGTAACCGTATTTAGCCCACCCACTTGGCGCAAGCTCGCAAAGCCGGTAAATACCGCTAAGATTTCACTACCAGACGGTTTGTTTAAAATAGAAACGGGAGGCCATAAGCCTCCCGTCAGATACGTATTATACATCATACCCAAAGTAATTGGTGTTACAGATAGGCCGCAAGCTAACCGCCCTGTCACTCCAAAGACAAAGGGTATGGCTGTTTAGACTGCGGTTTGGAAGATAACACCGTCAGCTTTGTCCGTATATTGGCTCAACTGATCGAAGTTCAGGTAGCGATAAGTATCCTCTGCAGTCTTATCAACCTGAGCCATATAAGTTTGATATTCCTCAGGCGTTGGCAGACGCCCCAGCAGTGATGCAATCGCCGCCAGTTCAGCCGACGCCAGATAGACATTCGCCCCATTCCCCAAGCGATTCGGGAAGTTACGGGTTGACGTAGAAACCACTGTCGCACCATCAGCCACACGAGCCTGGTTACCCATACACAGTGAACAGCCCGGAATCTCAATACGGGCACCACTCTTACCAAAGACGCTGTAGTAGCCCTCTTCGGTTAACTGTGCGGCATCCATTTTGGTCGGCGGTGCAACCCACAAACGTGTTGGCAATTGGCCTTTATGTTGATCCAGCAACTTACCCGCCGCGCGGAAGTGGCCAATGTTGGTCATGCAAGAACCGATAAACACTTCATCGATCTTGCTGTTAGCCACATCAGACAACAAGCGAGCATCATCTGGATCGTTTGGCGCACACAGAATAGGTTGTGTGATATCAGCCAGATCGATTTCGATTACCGCTGCATATTCCGCATCGGCATCGCCTTCCAGTAGATTTGGATTCGCCAGCCAGCTTTCCATACCATTAACCCGGCGCTCCAGCGTACGGCGGTCGCCGTAGCCTTCCGCAATCATCCACTTCAACAAGACGATATTGGATTGCAGGTATTCGGTGATCGGCGCTTTATCCAATTTAATGGTACAACCAGCAGCAGAACGTTCAGCGGAAGCATCGGCCAACTCGAATGCCTGTTCGACTTTCAGCTCTGGCAGGCCTTCAATTTCCAGAATTCGGCCAGAGAAGATGTTCTTCTTGCCTTGCTTCTCAACCGTCAGCAGGCCTTCCTGAATCGCGTAGTAAGGAATTGCATGCACCAGATCACGCAGAGTGATACCCGGCTGCATTTTACCTTTAAAACGCACCAGCACCGATTCAGGCATGTCCAAAGGCATTACACCTGTTGCGGCCGCAAAGGCCACCAAACCAGAACCTGCCGGGAAGGAGATCCCAATCGGGAAGCGAGTATGGGAGTCACCACCGGTACCAACCGTATCTGGCAGCAGCATGCGGTTCAACCACGAGTGGATGATGCCATCACCAGGACGCAGCGACACGCCACCACGGTTCATAATGAAATCAGGCAAAGTATGGTGAGTGGTCACATCAACGGGCTTAGGATAAGCGGCAGTATGACAGAATGACTGCATCACCAAATCAGCGGAGAAGCCCAGACATGCCAAGTCTTTCAGCTCATCACGGGTCATCGGGCCGGTGGTGTCTTGTGAACCGACCGAGGTCATCTTAGGTTCGCAGTATTCGCCTGGGCGCACACCTTCAACGCCACATGCGCGGCCAACCATTTTCTGTGCCAGCGAGAAGCCTTTATTGCTTTTGGCAACTGGCTTCGCCACACGGAATACTTCGCTGACTGGCAGACCCAGCGACTCACGAGCTTTAGTGGTCAAGCCACGGCCAACAATCAGTGGAATACGGCCACCAGCACGGACTTCGTCCAGCAACACGTCAGTTTTCAGCTCGAAGGTCGCGAGTATCTCACCGGTATCATGGCGGCGTACTTCGCCCAGATACGGGAAGATATCAATCACGTCGCCCATGTTTAGATTGGCAACATCCACTTCGATTGGCAAAGCACCGGCATCTTCCATGGTGTTAAAGAAGATCGGGGCAATTTTGCTGCCCAGCACCACGCCACCGCCGCGCTTGTTCGGCACGTAAGGGATGTCGTCGCCCATAAACCACAGCACCGAGTTGGTGGCGGATTTACGGGAAGAACCGGTACCGACCACATCACCGACGTAGGCCAGCGGGAAACCGATTTTGTTCAGTTCTTCGATCTGTTTGATCGGGCCAACGCTACCCGGTTGATCTGGGTGAATGCCTTCACGGGCATTTTTCAGCATCGCCAAGGCATGCAGTGGAATATCAGGGCGCGACCAGGCATCTTGCGCCGGGGACAAATCATCGGTATTGGTTTCACCGGTTACTTTGAATACGGTGACCGTGATTTTTTCGGCCAAAGGCGGTCGGGAGAGATACCATTCGGCATCAGCCCAGGATTGCATCACCTTCCTGGCATGTGGGTTACCCGCTTTGGCTTTTTCTTCCACATCGTAGAAGTTATCAAACATCAGCAAGGTGTGAGATAACGCTTTGCCCGCAATCGGTGCCAGCTGTTCGTTATCTAACGCATCAATCAGCGGATGAATGTTATAACCGCCCTGCATAGTGCCAAGCAGTTCAATCGCTTTTTCAGCGTTAATCAGAGGGGAGTTGGCTTCACCCTTGGCAATCGCCGCCAGGAAACCGGCTTTAACGTAGGCTGCTTCATCAACACCGGGTGGAACACGGTTGATCAGCAGATCTAATAAAAATTCTTCTTCGCCCGCCGGCGGATTTTTTAATGATTCAACCAGCGCGGCCATTTGTGATGCATCTAATGGCTTGGGGACGATACCCTCAGCAGCACGCTCGGCTACGTGCTTACGGTATTCTTCTAGCACGACTCTCTCCTCGCTTTAATTATCATATATTTTCCAGGCTTATCTGTTGTCACCAGCCATCATCACTGATGCAGTAGGTGTAGGTAAGACGCCCAGTTTGCCCAGCCAGCATACCAGTATTTGAACTCAGTGTTAATTCGTTCACATAAAAGCAACATTAAATTTTTGCTGAATCGTTGAGCGCAGTGTAATCACCTGAAGTATTGATAATGGCTCTCAGTTAGCCTCTCACCCTAGGGCAATATCCGCAAAAACACCGCTGTATGATAACCACAGTAAATGAATGGATACCATCTCTCTATGAGAATCTCGTGCTATTGATATGACTTTTAGGGTGATAAATAACGAAGGGAAGATATTGTGGCGATAAATGAAGCAGAAACAGCCGATAACCACTGTTTCTGCTTTGATAAAAGACTCTATGCCCCAAGTATGAAGGGCAATTAGAATTGGGTATTCAAGCTAACAAAATAGGTCCGGCCCGGCTCATTGTAAGTCGCTGCCCCTGCACCCGCGATACCGGCTACGCTCTGGGCATTACCGGCACGGAACTGGCGTTTGTCGAACAGGTTTTCAATCCCAGTGGTGACACTGACATTTTTTGTCACTGTATAGCTAGCACTGAGACCAAAGATGGCATATGGGCTGACTTCATTGCGTGCCGTACCCGTAACCGGCAGACCTTGATAGTCATATTTTTTCGGCTTCTGACGCCCATACCAGGTCACGGTGGATAGCAGTGACAAATCATCAGTTGCCTGCCAGTTCAGTGAACTATTCAAAGTAAACTCCGGCGTGATCGATAAGTAATCGCCGGTGCTTTTGTTCTTCGACTCCAGCATATAGGTCAGATTGCTGCTCCACTGTACTGTCTCAGTGAAGGGCACAGTCAGATTACCTTCCACCCCTTCCACCAACGCTTTCGGCACGTTACTCCACGTGAAGATATCGGAATTAGCATAAGCACCGGTACCGCCACTGGCAGTCCCGAGGGAGAGCAAACCCGGCTCGATCTTATTACGATAATCATTACGGAAGTAAGTGATACCGGCAATAATGCCGTCATCGTGGAACTCGAACCCGACCTCTTTGTTTACGCTGGTTTCAGCAGACAGAGAATCATTACCCATCAGGTAGCAACTGCCGCCACCGCCATAGCAACCTTGACCACGGCTATATAACAGATAGTTAGGGTTGGTTTGATAGAGATTTGGCGCTTTATAAGAACGGGCAATACCCATTTTCATGGTGAAGTAATCACCCAGTTCCTGTGACAGATTCAGGCCTGGACTCCAGTTACTTCCCGCGGTGCTGTGATGATCAAAGCGCAGTGCTGGGGTGAGCATGGTGGTATCCGTCAACTCGATATTATCCTCAACAAATACCGAGGCTATCTGCGCCGAGCTACGAGTATTGCGCCCAGTCCCCGTCAAACCGCTGACACTGCCACCCTCACTCGTCGTTTGGGTATTAGAGCTTGGATCGTTCATTTTCTGGTCATTCCATTCCGCCCCCACGGTTAGCACCTGATTAACGCCCAATTCAAATGGCAGGTTAACCTCGGAGTGGGCCAGATAGTTGTCCAGCTTGATAGTACTGAAATATTTATTTGAGAATATGCCTTCTGTACCGCCCGCCAGCCCCTCATTGATTCGTGAGTTGCGCGTATCTTCATACTGAAAATAGGAGGTTGTACTGATGCCGTTATCCCAAAAACCACGGTGTGTTAGCGAGAAATTATCGCGGTACATCACGTTAGTTTCCGCACCGTATAAGCTGCGAACTATGGCATTGCTGTTTGTGTTTTGTGTATCACCGGCATAAATATTTCCCTGGCGGCTATAACCTGCCTCGAACTCCAGAGATTGGCCTTGGGCGAATTCCCAACGCAGTAACCCGTTGATATCTTTATTTCGTACCCCTTCACGGCCGGCCGGCAGTGTACCGGCCTGGTTACCGGTACGGGCAGATTCATGGCCTTGGTTAATATCCCAATCATCAGCATCGGTTTTATTGTATCCACCGTACAAGCGGAAACTGACGGTATCACTTAGCGGCCCCAACAGACTGAAATCGGTACGACGGGTCGCGCCTTCCTCGCTGTGCTGCGGCAGATTCATGTAGGCGTTCCAGCTACCATGTAGTTCTTTGTCCGGCTGTTTGGTGATGATATTCACTACACCACCGGCTGCACCGTTGCCATAGCGTGCCGCTGACGGCCCGCGTAAAACTTCGATTTTCTCAACCATATTCGCGGGAACCCAGTTGGTATCACCACGGGTATCACGTTCACCACGCCAGCCATAACGCACCGCATTACGGCTGGAGACCGGTATGCCATCAATCATAATCAGCGTATTTTCAGGCCCCATGCCACGAATATCAATTTGCCGATTATTACCACGCTGACCACTGGCAGAGTTACCGGAAAGATTAACACCCGGCATGGTGCGGATAATTTCGGACAGGTCATTCGCGGGTGGCCGTTTGCGGATATCTTCTGCGGTGATAGTTGATGCCCCCAGCGCCTGACGAACTTGCTGTTGAGCGGTCACCACCAGCGTATCACCGGTGGTTGCCGACCCACCGGCCACAGCAGGCTCTTGCTGCGATGTGGTGGCGGTTGCTTGCGCTGTCGTCTGTGTCGCTGCTGTGGACTCAGCTTGATTTGTCGCTTGAGTTTGTGCCCAGAGCGGAGTCGATATGCAAATACCGATCAATGTCGTCAGAGAACGCCGTTGCCATTTTACTTTCATTACACTTTCCCCTGATGCAAAAAAGCCCACAGCAAATATCCGCAGAGTAAAATCTCTGGCAATCTATTCGTTGGGCGATAAAGACGAACAAGATTGATAATTATTTCCATTATCAATTCATCGCGTTAATTGTTACATTTGCATATAGGGAAAAGGTTTGTGCAAACAGCAAATCTGTTTGTCAGAACGTCAATGTTGTCATAATGTCAGTGGAGAGTTCGTCATGTCGACGGTGAAGCAAAACAAATTACGCAATGTCTCTCCTTCATCCAAACCGATTTATCGTGAACAAATTGTGCAACAATCGAATCTGGTTGCCAGTGATTATCAACTGAGCAGCGTGAAATCATTGTCCACTGACCCGGTATTGTTTGGCGACTTTCAAGTATTGCGTCTGAACCCACATCTGATTTTACATACCGCGAATGTCACCAACCTCTGTGATATCAAGACGCAAAACCGGCTTAATCCAGCACTGAAACTGGCTATTGTGGTTAGTGGCAGCGCGCATATCTCATTCGGCGGTCAACAGTTGCATTTGCAGGAAAAAGGCGATGCCTCGCTAGTCTCATTAACTGAAAGCACCCTGTTTACTCGCCACGGTAAAAACAACAGTCACGAGCGCACGTTAACACTGACTTTTGACCGTGAATGGCTGTATGGCGATTTGCTGCCACAAGCCGGCACATGGGATACGTTGTATAACTTTACCCAACAGCATCTGGCGATTCATTTATGGCGTCCATCAGTTCACTCGCAAGCCATTGCTCAGAAAATAGCGAGCGCCCCACCCTTTTCAACGCCGCTGGAGCGGTTGCAATGGGAAACACAATGTATTGGGCTGATCATTGAAGCGTTCAGTTCACTGGAGCAGCAAGCTCAGCAGCAAAATAAAATCTCATTACGTGGGTTGAACCGGGTTCAGCAGGTACGTGACTGGCTGGAAAGTGGTGAGGCTGACCACCTATCGATGAGTGAATTAGCCGGTCTGGTGAATATGAGCCAGAGTACCTTGCAGCGACGTTTTCGTGAAAGTTACCACATTACGGTATTTGAATATCTGCGCCATTGTCGTTTAAAGCGGGCCATGCTGGCATTACAGAAAGAAGGAGTCAGTATCGATCAAGCCGCCGCCATTGCTGGTTATACCAGCCCTGCCAACTTTGCCACCGCACTGCGGCGGACCTTTCATATCTCGCCCAGTCAACTACGGGCGGGATCGATTTTTGATCGCTAAAAAATGCCTGAGTGATAAAAACCTTTAAACAAAAAAACGGCCCCTGTTAAGGAGCCGCTTCATTATCTTGCTGTATTAGCGAAAATTATTTCTTTTTCGCTTTCGGGTTAGGCAAGTCGGTAATGCTACCTTCGTAGATTTCCGCGGCCAGACCGACAGATTCATGCAAGGTAGGGTGAGCATGGATGGTCAACGCGATATCTTCCGCATCACAACCCATCTCGATCGCCAGGCCGATTTCACCTAACAGTTCACCACCGTTAGTCCCAACAATGGCACCACCGATGATACGGTGAGTTTCTTTGTCGAAGATAAGTTTAGTCATACCGTCTGCGCAATCTGAAGCGATAGCACGGCCCGATGCCGCCCACGGGAAGGTGGAGGTCTCAAAGCTGATGCCTTTTTCTTTCGCTTCTTTCTCGGTCAGACCCACCCATGCGACTTCAGGTTCAGTGTACGCAATAGATGGAATGACTTTCGGATCGAAGTAATGTTTCAGGCCGGAGATAACTTCAGCAGCAACATGACCTTCGTGCACACCTTTATGTGCCAGCATTGGCTGACCCACGATGTCACCGATAGCAAAGATATGCGGCACGTTGGTACGCAGTTGTTTATCAACGTGGATAAAGCCACGCTCATCAACTTCTACACCAGCCTGACCGGCATCCAGCAATTTGCCGTTAGGTACACGGCCGATAGCCACCAGAACGGCATCATAGCGCTGTGGTTCTGCTGGCGCTTTTTTGCCTTCCATCGTGACATAGATACCGTCTTCTTTGGCTTCTACCGCCGTCACTTTGGTTTCCAGCATCAGGTTGAACTGCTTACTGATGCGCTTGGTGAAAACTTTCACCACGTCTTTATCAGCAGCCGGAATAACCTGGTCAGCCATTTCTACCACATCAATTTTCGAGCCCAGCGCATGGTAAACCGTACCCATTTCCAGACCGATGATGCCACCGCCCATAACCAGCAGACGTTCAGGAACGCTTTTCAGTGCCAGTGCATCAGTTGAGTCCCAAACACGTGGGTCTTCATGAGGAATAAATGGCAGTTGGATTGGGCGAGAACCGGCCGCGATAATCGCGTTATCGAAGGTAATGGTAGTTGGGCCATTTTCGCCTTCAACCACTAAGGTGTTCGCGCCAGTAAATTTACCAAAACCATTAACCACTTTGACTTTACGGCCTTTAGCCATACCTGCCAAACCACCGGTTAACTGATTGATAACTTTCTCTTTCCAGACACGGACTTTATCAATGTCAGTTTTAGGCTCACCAAAAACGATACCGTGTTCAGCCAGCGCCTTAGCTTCTTCGATAACTTTGGCAACGTGCAACAATGCCTTGGAAGGGATACAACCCACATTCAGGCAAACACCACCCAAAGTAGAGTAACGCTCAACCAGAATGGTTTCCAAACCTAAATCCGCGCAACGAAAAGCAGCAGAGTACCCTGCTGGACCTGCCCCAAGTACCACGACCTGAGTTTTAATTTCAGTACTCATCATGACCTCTTAATTGTTTGTCCGGCGGGTCAGACATCATTTTGAAATCTATCGAATATATTAGGCTAATTAATTTCATAACGCCCTTCATCCACCGGGACGCTTGCACCGCGAGCAGTTTACAGAATTGTTAATAATCTGAAAAGCAACATCGAGTGACGAGTGTCTCAACAACCCTAATCTATATAAAAACAAGGCCGGCACGAAGCCGGCCTTGGCGATTACATCACCAAACGGCGAATATCAGCCATAATGGTCGCGATATAGGCTGCGAAGCGAGCACCTGCTGCGCCATCGATCACACGGTGGTCGAAGGACAGAGACAGAGGCAGCATCAGACGTGGCGCAAACTCTTTACCATTCCAGACTGGCTTCATGGATGATTTAGACACACCCAAGATAGCCACTTCTGGCGCATTGACGATTGGCGTAAACGCCGTCCCGCCGATGCCGCCCAGGCTGGAGATAGTGAAACAACCGCCTTGCATGTCAGATGCAGTCAATTTGCCATCACGCGCTTTCTTGGAAATAACAGCCAGCTCGCGAGACAACTCGACAATACCTTTTTTGTTCACATCACGGAATACTGGAACAACCAGACCGTTAGGGGTATCAACCGCCACACCGATATTGATGTATTTCTTCAATGTCAGTTTCTGACCATCTTCAGAAATCGAGCTGTTGAAACGTGGGAACTCTTCCAACGCCTTAGCAGCCGCCTTCATCAGGAACACCAGCGGGGTGATTTTCAGATCTTGTTTTTTCTTCTCAGCTTCGATGTTCTGTTGCTTACGGAACACTTCAACTTCAGTGATATCCGCTTCATCGAATTGGGTCACATGAGGGATAGTGACCCAGTTACGGCTCAGGTTCGCACCAGAGATTTTCTGGATACGGCCTAATTCAACTTCTTCAATCTCACCGAACTTGCTGAAATCAACTTTCGGCCAAGGCAACATACCTGGCAGACCGCCGCCAGTGGCAGCAGGGGCTGTTTCAGCACGTTTGACCGCATCTTTCACGTAGGCCTGAACGTCTTCACGCAGGATACGGCCTTTACGACCGGTACCTTTCACTTTCGCCAGGTTTACGCCAAATTCACGCGCTAAACGACGGATAACCGGCGTGGCATGCACGTAAGCGTCATTCTCAGCAAACTCGCCTTTGCTCTCAGCTTTCGCGCCAGGAGCGGTGGCCGCTTTAGCCGGTGCCGCAGCAGCAGGAGCCGCTGGCTGGGCAGGTGCAACAGCAGGGGCTGCGCCTTCCACTTCGAACACCATGATAAGCGAGCCGGTTTTAACTTTGTCGCCAGTGCTGATTTTGATCTCTTTAACGGTACCGGCAAATGGTGCTGGCACTTCCATTGAGGCTTTATCGCCTTCAACGGTGATCAGTGATTGTTCAGCGGCAACTTTATCACCCACTTTAACCATCACTTCTGTGACTTCAACTTCATCGCCACCGATGTCTGGCACTTCGACATTTTTTGCTGCTGAGGCGGCCGGTGCAGCAGCCGCTGCGGCCGGAGCTGACTCAGTTGCCGCGGCGGGTGCCGCAGCACCTGCCACTTCAAATATCATGATAGGAGAACCGGTGCTGACTTTATCGCCAGTGCTGATTTTGATCTCTTTAACGGTACCGGCGAATGGCGCTGGCACTTCCATAGAGGCTTTATCGCCCTCTACAGTGATCAGAGATTGTTCAGCGGCAACAGTGTCGCCCACTTTCACTAGTATTTCAGTCACTTCAACTTCGTCGCTGCCGATATCTGGCACTTCAACATTTTTTACCGCAGATGCCGCTGGCGCCGCTGCCTGAGCAGGGGCTGCTGGCTTTTCTTCGGCTGCTGCAGGCGCCACAGCGGCACCTGTTGCTTCGAAGATCATCATCAGTTTGCCGGTCGCGACAGTATCGCCAACTGCAATTTTGATTTCTTTAACTACGCCCGCCTGCGGTGATGGGACTTCCATGGAAGCTTTATCACCTTCAACGGTGATAAGCGACTGTTCCGCTTCAACGGTATCGCCTACTTTCACCATAATTTCGGTGACTTCCACTTCATCTGCACCGATGTCTGGTACGTTAATTTCAATAGCCATTTGTTCTTTACCTCTTATGCCAGACGCGGGTTAACTTTATCGGCGTCGATACCAAACTTAGTAATTGCTTGTGCAACTACACTGGCGTCGATGTCACCGCGTTTAGCCAATTCACCCAGAGCTGCAACCACAACGTAAGAAGCATCAACTTCGAAGTGGTGACGCAGGTTCTCACGGCTGTCAGAGCGGCCGAAACCATCTGTACCCAACACGCGGAACTCGCTGGCAGGAATGAAGTTACGAATTTGTTCAGCGAACAACTTCATGTAGTCAGTAGAAGCAACCGCTGGCGCGTCGTTCATGACTTGAGCCACATAAGGAACACGTGGCGTTTCTGTTGGGTGCAGCATGTTCCAACGCTCACAATCCTGACCATCACGGGCCAGTTCAGTGAAGGATGTTACGCTGTACACATCAGAACCAACACCGTAGTCGTTAGCCAGAATCTGAGCCGCTTCGCGAACGTGACGCAGGATTGCACCTGAACTCATCAACTGCACTTTGCCTTTGCTACCTGCAACAGTTTCCAGTTTGTAGATACCTTTACGGATACCTTCTTCTGCGCCCTGTGGCATTGCTGGCATGTGGTAGTTTTCGTTCAGCGTGGTCAGGTAGTAATAGACGTTTTCCTGCGCTTCACCGTACATACGCTCCAGACCGTCATGCATGATGACAGCAACTTCATAAGCATAGGCCGGATCGTAAGAGATACAGTTCGGGATGGTCAGTGACTGAATGTGGCTATGACCATCTTCATGTTGCAGACCTTCGCCATTCAGAGTAGTACGACCTGAAGTACCACCGATCAGGAAGCCACGCGCCTGTTGGTCACCCGCAGCCCAGCACAGGTCACCGATACGTTGGAAACCGAACATGGAGTAGTAGATGTAGAACGGGATCATTGGCAGATCATTGGTGCTGTATGAGGTCGCAGCAGCCAGCCATGAAGAGGCAGCACCCAGTTCGTTGATCCCTTCTTGCAGGATCTGGCCTTTTTCGTCTTCTTTGTAGTAAGCAACCTGCTCACGGTCTTGCGGGGTGTACTGCTGACCATTCGGGCTGTAAATACCAATCTGACGGAACAGACCTTCCATACCAAAAGTACGCGCTTCGTCAGCAATGATTGGAACAATTCTGTCTTTGATAGATTTGTTCTTCAGCATCACGTTCAGCACACGCACGAAGGCGATAGTGGTAGAGATCTCTTTGTTCTGCTCTTCCAGCAAGGAGCTGAAATCTGACAACGCAGGGATTTCCAGCTTCTCGGTGAACTTAGGCATGCGGGTTGGCACATAGCCTTCCAGCGCCTGACGACGTTCATGCAGATATTTGTGCTCTTCGGAATCTTTCTCGAAGGTGATGTAAGGCAGTTTTTCGATATCAGCATCGGCAACTGGCACATTGAAACGATCGCGGAAGTGGTGAACCCCTTCCATGTTCATTTTCTTCACCTGGTGAGCAATATTTTTACCTTCTGCTGTTTCGCCCATGCCGTAACCTTTAATGGTGTGGGCCAGGATAACAGTTGGTTTACCGGTGGTTTCTTGTGCTTTCTTCAGTGCGGCAAAGACTTTCTTCGGATCATGGCCACCACGGTTCAGAGACCAGATCTCGTCGTCGCTCATGTCTTTCACTAATGCAGCAGTTTCTGGGAAACGGCCAAAGAAGTGTTCGCGGACATAGGCGCCGTCTTTGGATTTAAAGGTCTGGTAGTCGCCATCCAGGGTTTCGTTCATCAGTTGGATCAGTTTACCGCTGGTATCTTTACGCAGCAGCTCATCCCAACGACTACCCCAAATCACTTTCAGAACCTGCCAGCCAGCACCATTGAAGATACCATCCAGCTCATTGATAATCTTGCCGTTACCGGTAACCGGGCCATCCAGGCGCTGCAAGTTACAGTTGATAACGAAGACCAGGTTATCCAGTTTTTCACGGGTCGCGATGGTGATCGCACCTTTGGATTCTGGCTCATCCATCTCGCCGTCGCCCAAGAAGGCGTACACGGTCTGTGCTGCAGTGTCTTTCAGACCACGGTGATGGAGGTATTTCAGGAACTTGGCCTGATAGATTGCACTGATTGGGCCAAGGCCCATCGATACCGTTGGGAACTGCCAGAATTCAGGCATCAGTTTCGGATGCGGGTAAGAAGACAGACCCTTACCATCGACTTCCTGACGGAAGTTATCCATTTGCTCTTGAGTCAGGCGGCCTTCAAGGAAAGCACGCGCGTAAACACCTGGAGAAATGTGGCCCTGGAAGTAAACCAGATCGCCGCCGTCTTTTTGGTTACGAGCACGGAAGAAGTGGTTGAAGCAAACCTCGTAGAAGGTAGCGGAAGACTGGAAAGATGCCATGTGGCCGCCCAAATCCAGATCTTTCTTCGACGCACGCAACACGGTCATCACAGCATTCCAACGGATAGCGCTGCGAATACGACGCTCAAGCTCCAGGTTGCCAGGGTAAGCGGGTTCGTCTTCTACCGCGATGGTGTTGATGTAATCACGGTTGGCAGAACCTGCCGCAACGCTCACTCCACCTTTACGGGCTTCGCCCAAAACCTGATCAATCAGATACTGAGCACGCTCAACACCCTCTTCACGGATGACCGATTCGATCGCCTGTAGCCAGTCGCGGGTTTCGATCGGATCCACGTCATTATTTAAACGTTCTGACATGGTGGTATTCCTTATCTGTTTCTAATGGTTTATTTGGAGCCTATCTTCCTGTGCTTTAACCCCAGGCTAAAGCACGTGCCCTGGTGAAAACACCGGAAGATAGGCCCATCAGTTTGTCCCCGTCATACTTCAAGCTGTAGAGGCGTTGGCTGTACTCTCTCACCCTAGTCACTTACTCAAGTAAGCTCCTGGGGATTAATGAGTCTCTTTGAGACTCACCCTACGGGCTAGCATAAATGCTGTTCAAATCGGCCTACGACCGATTTGTCATTCCCTTGCCGCCTACCTACAACTCGAATTATTTTGGGTATAGTTGCCGCTAATAATTCTCAAATGAGAATAACTACCCAATGAAATTGGAGTTACCGTGCCGCTGCCTGAGAACGAATCTCGATAAGCTGACCCAAGTCAGTGATTCGGGTGAGTTCACGCAGCTAACAACCCTGTAGCTTCAAGTACAAAGGGTACAAAACGAGTTATTGAGGTCTTGCAGAGGCGCAACCTGAATGATTCGTTTCTAGTCCTTGCGCTGTTGGAGCCGACGCAAAGATCGCTCACGGCGACTGTGCTCCCGACTAAGATCCAACAGAATTTCCTCGATAAACGCCAAGTGACGGTGTGAAGCTTCGCGGGCTTTCTCTGGCTCGCGTGCCACAATCGCCTCAAAAATCCCGGCGCGGTGACTGCTCACCGTTGCCAGCATTTCGCGGCGCGAGTAAAGCAATTCAAAGTTCTGTCTTACGTTTTGTTCCAGCATCGGCCCCATGCAACGCAGTAAATGCAGCAAAACCACATTATGCGCAGCCTCTGTGACAGCCACTTGATACTGCATAACGGCATCTGCCTCAGCATCTAAATCGCCGTTATCCTGCGCTTGCTGAATAACAGTATGGCATTCACGGATACGTTGCAGATCTTCATCAGTGCCGCGCAATGCTGCATAATAGGCAGCAACACCTTCGAGGGCATGACGGGTTTCTAACAGATCGAATTGTGATTCTGGATGGTCAGCCAGTAGCTCTGCCAGCGGATCGCTAAAGCTTTGCCACAGATTGGTTTGCACGAAAGTCCCGCCCCCCTGACGACGCAACAGCAGTCCCTTAGCTTCTAAGCGCTGAATTGCTTCTCGCAAAGAAGGCCGGGAAACATCAAATTGCTTCGCCAACTCGCGTTCAGGCAGTAATTTCTCCCCCGGACGCAGCGTCCCTTCCAAGATCAGGTATTCGAGCTGCTGCTCGATGACATCTGATAATTTGGGCTGACGTATTTTGTTGTAGGCCATAATTTGTTGTAAGTCGCGCTGTAAGCCGTATTGAGTGAATCGTCTCTGCGAGTAGCGCGGAGTCAATTGGTAATACCAATTTCAAAAACGTGACGATAAAGTAACAAAGTATTCACTAGCTGTCCATACGGACCTTGACCAAAATCATGAAACCCAGCACATTTTAACAACTTCACTGATAAAGCAATGCAAAGTGATAACGTAGCAGTGGTAATACCATTACCTGGCAGCCTCGGGTTTTAACTTTTATGAAACGGGTAATTAGGCAAGCTGAAGCGTTAAAGTGATTTTATTTGTGAATATGAATTC
>NZ_JAZGQE010000190.1:0-8208 GCF_048593885.1 Yersinia sp. 1252 StPb PI
GGATGATCTCAATGGACTAAAAAGAATACCAGTGGATATAATTCAACGGCAATAAATTATTATCAAAAACAGGGTCTGGCTATTATTAACNAGAGTCTACATTCATTTTATTCTGGGGTGTCTATTTTTTTAAAAAAAAGTGTTTTCCTATTATTTGCTATGGTCGTTGTTCTTGCCGGTTGTTCTGAACCTGAACCAACAAGCACTAAAGTTTTTGGTGGCAAAGCTTACATTGAGATGCCAGCTGAATTCACTTTAATGTCTAAAGAAATGCTGGCAACTAAATACCCTCAGCAGAATGCACCACAAGAAGCCTATTCCGTTGAACAGGGCAGTGTGTCCTTCGCATTCAGCGATAGCAATAGCGCCATACCCGATGGCAAGCTCGCTGAAGTTGTTAATATGATGAAGAAACAATTTGCGCCATTCAAACCGACTCTGGAAGAGAAGGATGTTGATGGGCGTAAAGCTTATATCATCACTATGGATACCCCGGCTGCTGATGGAACCATCAAGAATGTGATGTTGCTCACTACGATTGATGGGAAATTAGTTATTGCTACGTTTAACACGACTGAAGCTTTAGCTGACAAATATATGGATGTTGGCAAGAATGCACTGCTTTCTTTAAAGTTTAAGAAGTAACCATTAGTTAATTCAGTTATTTTAAGTCTAAAAAAATAGATAAATAGTAATAAAGGTTGCCTGATTAACAGGGCAACCTTTCTCATTGCTAAAGCAACGTTGTTGAGCGCTAGTGGGGAGACGGTACGCCGAACACTTCCTAAAACAGCTATAAATTGGCATCATAGCGCTATGTTGTTTTTTTAGGATGAGTAATGAAACAGTTCCCTTTTGATAAACGTTATGAGATTGAAGATGCCAGTGGTGTTGTTGAGTACTACATTGATGGTGATGAGTATATTCGCCGCCAGGATGGCGTACCGGGCTATCGAATCACAGGTTATGAAGTATATGAACATGATGCAGAGGCTAAACTCGCTGGTTTTCTCGAAGGGAAGCATATAACAACCCCGGATGCGGATATTCTGCTGACAATTTTAGATGACCAACAACCTACGGATTAGATTTCATTACTTTGGCTTTCGTCTGTGCAATGTTGCTATATAAAGATCATCTGCGGTTTTTGAAACAGAAAATAGGGCGTAATTAGCGATAATATTTTTTTGCAGAAGCTGCTATTCAATCTGGCTAAAACCGATTAACGTCAATCTACTTAGTGATAATCAGTCGGGGTTTCGATGAGCCAGCAAACTATTACGTTGTATACCGATTCAGATTTTTTCAGTCCTTATGTGATGTCGGTATTCGTATCATTGACAGAAAAAGCACTCCCTTTCTCATTAAGCGTCATTAATTTGTCTGCCGGTGAGAATCTGCAACAGGCTTATGCCCGTCTGTCGGCGACACGTCGGGTGCCGACACTGGTTATCGATGATTTTCAACTCTCTGAGTCTTCAGCTATTGCTGAATATTTAGACGAGCGTTTCCCGGCGCCAGATTACGCTCGGCTGTATCCGCAAGATAGGCAAGAGCGTGCCAGAGCGCGTGAAATACAGGCATGGCTGCGCAGTGATTTTATGCCGATCCGCACTGAACGGCCAACTGAAGTGGTCTTTGCTGGGTTAAGGCTGCCTCCTTTGTCTGATAGCGCGCAACAAGCGGCGAATAAACTTATTTCTGGGTTGGAGCGTTTGCTGTCGGATGGCAGAAGATATTTATTCAGTGAATGGTGTATCGCAGATACCGATTTGGCACTGATGCTTAACCGGTTAGCTCTGAATGGCGACAACTTACCTGAGTATCTTCGTCAGTATGCAAATTACCAATGGCAGCGGCCTTCTGTGCAGCAATGGCGAGCATTATCGCAGAAATAGAGGTAAGAAAAATTGAGGGTGGGGGCAATCCTCCACCTTGAACCAAAGTAGGATTAGCTTCGCTAGAATGAAAAACGTTATTGAGTTTGAAACTGAGCGTTTACAGCTACGGCAGTGGCTACCGTCAGACCGGGCACCTTTTGCAGCGCTTAACGCGGATCCTCGCGTTATGGCATTTTTCCCAGCCCCTCTAACACGTGAAGCAAGCGATATGATGGCTTCACGTTGTCAATTATTGATAGCACAGCGTGGCTGGGGGTTGTGGGCTGTTGAGCTGAAAGCTAGTGGGCAGTTTGTCGGCGCATTGGGGTTACATATTCCTACCGTTAAATTACCTTTTTCACCTTGTGTCGAGATAGGCTGGCGTTTTGCTTTTCCATTTTGGGGGCAAGGGCTGGCAACGGAAGCTGCATTGGCAGTATTGACGGTGGGTTTCGATCAATTAAAACTGGCTAAAATTGTTTCATTTACTGCTTTAATTAACCTGCGTTCACAAGCATTGATGGAACGAATCGGCATGGTGCGCGCGCCAGACCATTTTCCCCATCCAATTGTCAGCCCTGACATCAAGTTAAGCCAACACTGTTGGTATCATCTTTCTCATCAACAATGGCATAACAGACAGGATGATTTTGTGAGACTATCATCAAATTAGTCTACGTTTAGTCAGTAATATTTGGCCGCATCTGCTAGGACATATAATGATAATAAGCTGGAAATTAGTTCGTTCCATGGCGTTGCTAACCGGAATTTCTTTATTGGCGGCCTGTAGCCAATTACCTAGAAATCCAGTGCCAGTGGAGTTAATGCCAGCGGCCGAAATCCCTGGAATGCCGGATATCCGTGCCGGCGCGGGGCACATTAGCCCGATATTTGAAGCGGATTTACTGCAATCTTATAAAGATGAATCGAAAGAGATGTTCCGAGCCGCGGATGGAACATTGGTTTATCCCCATCTGGCATTATCTGGTGGTGGCCCAAATGGCGCCTTCGGTGCTGGCTTTTTGAACGGCTGGACGAAAACAGGTAAGCGCCCCGTGTTTAAGGTGGTCAGTGGGGTTTCCACTGGCGCGTTAATCGCACCTTTCGCCTTTTTAGGGAGTGATCACGACCAGGCATTACATGACTTTTATACCACCACCACCACCCGTGATATTTTCCATCTGGATAATCTATTATTTCGCCTCTTTTTCCGCGAATCATTAGCGGATACCAGCCCGTTGTCTAAATTGATTGATGGGCATATTACTCCTGAGTTAATGAGTGAAATCGCCCAGGCACATCGGCATGGTCGGCGGTTGTATATGGGTACGGTGGATCTCGATTCGCAAAGATTTATTGTCTGGAACATGGGGCTGATTGCGATGAAAGGGACTCCTGAAGCCCTAATGCTATTTCGTAAGGTGATGCTGGCTTCCTCTTCAGTCCCTGTCGCGTTCTCACCGGTATTTTTTGATGTGGTGGCTCAGGGTAAGCATTACGATGAAATGCATGTTGACGGCGGTGTGGCGGCGCGGGTCTTCTATAATGGTGGTGTGTACAGCTCAAAAGTCGTACGTACCAGAGCGGGCCTGGCAGACAGTAAAGAAGATATTTATATCATCCATAATGGACAGCTTGGCCCACAACCAGAACCGACCCCACGGTTGGTGCGTAATATCGCTATGCGTACTCTTGACTCAACCAGCAAAGCGGCATTGGTCGGGGATTTGTATCGTATTTATGCATTCTCTTTGGCTGAAAATTCAGGATTCCACTGGATAACGATTCCATCAAATGTTGATACCAATGGCGCAGAGATTTTTGATCCCATCAAGATGGAGCGTTTGTATCAGGCGGGTTATGCAGAGGCATTACAGGGGCCAAAATGGTCACTACGGCCACCAGGTACCATTGAGATGAACTCCTTACTACAAGATGCTGCTGCCATGCACAGTAACTAGAGGGGGCGCTTTGGCGTTGATGCCATTGTCAGGCTGGTACTTGGGTTACATTAGGTCAAGCAGTGGGAGTGAGCCATCAATAAGCGCCGCGGTGATATAGATAATAAATAGTGAATAGAGAAAGAAATTGCTGATCATTCGGCACCTCAATTACTCACACAGATAAGGTCTTTGTCATGGCAAAGCCACTACAATATAGCATGTGAACTGACTAAAAAACGCACTGATCGTGAATAAATAATGAATCTGCTGGGGTGGATTTAGCATGATGAATGCTTTTTAAGCAACTTCTGAGCGCGTAGTAGGGTTTTAGAGTGACTGAACAATGAGGTTAGGAGCAGATCTTGCCTGTCAGGCTTGGTTGAATATGCTGTAATATCAAAACGTTATCTTCAATTGAAAACAATTTAAGCAGCATATGATCAGAGAGAGTGTAATTGTGCTACACTATGCGACCGATAATCAAGGATAAAACATGAAAAAAGTCTCAATCATTGCTCAGTGCTTAATAAACGCTAAGAGTTTCAGTGAGATGTCCGAAGCTGAATCCTCGATAAAAAAAGTTTTCAACGATAGTTACGCAGAACATTCTTTTGATGAATGGAATACCGACGTTTCTACGTTGAGTGCTAACCGTGTTATCAGTTTGGTTGCTGGTGCTTCCAAGGTTCGGGTCAGAGGGTTGATCCAAGAATTATGGAATCACTGACCCCAGACCAAAGGTTTCCAATAACCCGTCTACCACATCACTACGCCAAGCATGCAAGTCATGCTGCGTGGTGAATGATTTCCCCGTACTTTCCATTTTCCGCTTGTTTTTTTCCGTTGTCTCCTGCAAAACCGGCTATTTTCGTGAACAAAAATCTGGCCCGGTACAGATAATCTGAGTAAACGCTGACCACTCCACGGTTTATTGCCGTTGGTTAACGTAATCTAACGAGGTTGTACAACTGAGAGGCGAGCATATGTCATTTCTTGATAGCGTCAAAAGATTGGTTAGCAGTGTAAAAGTGAAGATTAAGTGCCCAGATTGTGGCGCAGTCTCTGAGCAGAGCTCAGAAAAAGTGCACAAAAATACGGCCTTGGTTTGCCCAAAGTGTGGTTGCTTATTTTTACCTAAAGACAAACGCTAGCGGTAGCAATATCAGCCAAAAATCATCGACGCCCACCGCAGCAGCATTAATGCGCCACAGATACAGAGTAACACCACAAACATCTTCCAATGTTTCGTATGCAAGCGTTTGGTCACCATAGGGTCCTTATTCAATTTAGTATTATGTCTGACGGGGTCAGCTCTGCGGAATTCATTTGTTTACTGCGACGCTGGTTACTTTAGGTATATACCCGTCATACATCAAGCTGCATGTGCGTTGGCTGCTTTCGTTCACCCCAGTGACTTACTTGAAGTAAGCTCTTGGGGATTTACTCAATTGCCGCCTTCCTGCAACTCGAATTATTTAGGGTATAGTAGCGAAAATTTATGCTGATGCGAGAGTTAGTCAGTTCGTACCAGTTAAGATAAAGTGTAATATGCGCTGCATCAATAAGATGACGAATAGGAATAATGAAACTATGGCTACAGTCCCACAAAAATATCAAGACGCCGAGCGTTGGGCATTTGGTGATACTGAACAAGTGGCAGATGATGTATTGGCATTAGTACTGAACGGTACGAAAACAGCGACCTGTGCGGCATTGGATGAAGATGGCGTGCCGCAGGCGGGGGATATCTTTGTTGTGGTCAATGGCCGCAATGAACCGGTTTGTGCGATAGAGTTGACCGACGTAGAATTGAAAACGTTTGATCAGGTTGATGAAGCCCATGCTGTCGCTGAAGGTGAGGGCGATCGAACGCTGACGTTTTGGCGTAAAACGCAACAGCGCTTTTTTGAGGAGTACGAGATGTTTTCCCCAGAAATGATGCTGATTTGTATGCAGTTCAAAGTATTGGAAAAATTCTGATAGCTGGCTTCTGGTAGTCAGTAATTTGATTGATTTTGCCCTACAGATATTATCGAGTCGCAAGAGAAGAAACCGTCACTCATAAATTGTAGCTATGGGTTGACGGATCTTCTTATTGCAACAATCACGTTACCCTCATTACCCAAGCATCCTGATGTCGATCGTAATGTTGCTTAAAAAGCAACCGGTCTTTCCCATCTAACGTTGCGGGAATGCTGGTATGTTCATCCCACCCATCTAGCTGCATGCACAATTCAGGATCCGATTTACAGGGGATACTGAGGGTGTTTTCGCCTTTTGTCAGTGGTGCAGATAACTCTGCGTCATCAACTTCAAAATCTCTGATTTTTACTAGGGTTTTTCCCATAAAGACTCCTTACCTACCAAGTGGTATGAGGTATGACCAGATTGGTCGCCTTATTGAGAATAGCTGAGTCAGAAAAAAGTGCCAGAGGCCGCATCTAAAAAATACCGCCTCGGCGAAAATTCTATCCGCATCGAATCTGATGGGGGTTAATTATTTAATACCGAGTATGTTTAGTCAGAGTAGCCTAATGGCTGCATTCGCAGGGGAGTTCAGCCAAATTAAATTGGTTACGGCCATTCTTTTTCGAGTAATAAAGTGCTTGGTCTGCCGCGAGCATTAAATCCGCTTGATCCGTAATACCACTATGCTGATGGGCTTGATAAACAGTGACACCAAGGCTGATGGTGACTTTACGGAATTTACTGTCATTGTGTTTAATGCCCATAGCACGGATAGATTGCAATATATGCTCGGCCACCAGGCTGGCGCCCTGTTGGTCGGTATCTGGCAGAATAGCGGCAAACTCTTCTCCACCATAGCGAGCAACAATATCGGTGCTGCGTTTTAGTGATTTGCGTAATGCCCTGGCGACCAAGCGTAAGCAGGCATCACCAGAGATATGACCATAGCAATCATTGAAGTTCTTAAAGTAATCAATATCAATCATTAAAACTGCTAGCGGAGAGTCTGAGCGTTTTGCCCGCATAAATTCATGGGCCAGCACTTTTTTGAACGCCCGGCGATTAGGCAATTTAGTCAGTGAGTCTGTTCTGGCCTGAATTTCCAGACGTCGATTCGCTTTAACCAGCTTAAGTTCCAGCAATTTTCGTTCATGGATATCTTCTGCGGTTCCATACCAACACAACACATCGCCATTGTCACCTACGCTGGGAACTGCTCGGATTCGCATCCAGTTCCATCCCTTTTCAACATGACAAAAGCGGATTTCAACATCCAGTGGCTGCTGTGTTTGTAAGGAGTGTTCCCAACTGATTAAGGTGGGGTGGCGATCATCTAAATGGATGGTACGGAGCCATTTATCTGCCAGCGCCTCTTCGCGGGTTAATCCCGTAATTTTTTCAAAGCGAGAACTGACATCGGTAATCATGCCATCCGGGGATGCAGTCCAGGGAATTTGCGGATTCAGCTCCACCATATTGCGGTAATGCTGTTTACTGCTGCGCAGCTTTTCTTCCATCTCTTTCAATGGCGTAATATCGATCATCGCGACGGACAGCCCACTCACTTGACCACTGGGATATCTGGCGGCATTTATCCGCATAAAGAACACCCGTGCTTTATCCGGCATCTGAAACTCAGCATCGGGGATACTGTCATTGCAATAGGCTTTCAGCAGCGCACTCTGCAAAATAGGAATAATGCCCGGTAGGAAGTCTGCAATTTTGCGCCCATTAATCTCTACTGTATTTTTACCCAGAAGTTCAGCCAGATAATCATTCACAGTAACATAGCGCAGGGTCGTATCGATAAAGCACAGACCAGCCGGAGCACTGGAATAAATCGATTCCAACTCAAATAAGCGTTTATCCGCATCATAAGGTAAATTGCTCAGGTTTCGATCAATTCCGCGGTAACCTTTGAATTCGCCGTTATCATCGAACAGTGGGATACCACTGGTTTCAACTAAGACTTCGCTGCCATCAGCGCGAATATTACGGTTTTGCAAACCGGCAAAAGGGATACGTGCAGCCGCAATCTCTGCAAATATCTTTCCTACCCGGCTGGCTTCATCCTGAGGCATAAAGTCAAACGGCGTTTTACCGACCACCTCATGGGGTAGGCGACCAAGAAGCTCGATGGATTTTGCAGATGAAAACGTATAACGGCCGGAAGCATCAACTTCCCAGATCCAGTCTGAATTATTTTCGATGATGTCCCGTAAGCTGTTCATTTCTTTTAACAGACCAATGTCAGCTGATTCTTCCCGATTATCGTAGTCAGTCATGATGTCCACTCCTGTTTAATCTCGGCTTTCCTTAGATAGAAATATGTCGGCTATTATTTAAGCCCGCAGATTGTATAACAGGGACAGATTTAGTACAGCCCAATCGGATTTTTCTTATAAATAAACAATAAC
>NZ_JAZGQE010000191.1:0-8166 GCF_048593885.1 Yersinia sp. 1252 StPb PI
TAACAACCGAATCCGAGCACCGAATTAACGGAAACAGTGATCCAATCTATTCTAACAACCGAATCCGAGCACCGAATTAACGGAAACAGTGATCCAATCTATTCTAACAACCGAATCCGAGCACCGAATCAACGGAAACAGTGATCCGATCTATTCTAACAACCGAATCCGAGCACCGAATCAACCGAAACAGTGATCCGATCTATTCTATTAACCAAACTTAACCCACGAGTGAACGGCAAAACGCTATCCCATAAAATGCTCAGCTAGCTCTAAATCCCGCCGGGCAAACTCTCTTACTATCTTCCCGCTCTCCATCAGGGCCGCGCGTTCAGACATATGGGCCACCACATCGCTGTCGTGGCTGACCAATAAATACGTCATGCCATGTTCGCGTTTCAAGTGATTGAGCAAATTGAGGATTTCCGCCTGAACCGACATATCTAATGCTGAAGTAGGTTCATCCAGTAACAACAGTTTTGGTCGCAATAACAGGGCGCGAGCAATAGCAATACGCTGGCGCTGGCCGCCAGAGAACTGATGAGGGTAACGCTGGGCGGCAGAAGCAGGCAGACCTACTTGCTCTAATGCACTTACGATTCGCTGCTGGATATTCTTTTCACCGTGAATCTGTAATGGCTCACCCAATGTGCGTTGAATATTATGCTGAGGGTGCAGTGACGCATAAGGGTCTTGAAACACCATCTGCACATCTTTACGCAGTTGGCCGGTGAAACGTTGCCCTGGCCGTAACGGCGTACCCAGCAAGGTTATCTCCCCTTGCCATTCTCGCTGTAGACCGGCCAAAGTACGTAATACCGTGGATTTACCACAACCGGATGCGCCGATCAGGCTGAAGGTTTCACCCGCTTCAACGGCAAAACTTACTGATTCAACCGCTGTTTTTACCTGATTCTTCTGAGGGAAACTGACCCGGAGATTATTGACTTCAATCAGTGCCATGGGAACCTCCAGAGAAATCAGCGCTGCGATCTAATACTGGCAAGTCAGTGCCATAGGTACCGGCATTCGGGCGGCAGGCCCATAACGTATGGGTATAAGGATGAGTTGAATAAGGCAAATCTGCCGCCGCCCCTTGATCGACCAGTTTCCCTTGATACATCACCAGCACGCGATGGCAATGCTCAGCGACCAACGGCAAATCGTGGCTTATCAACAGTAAACTCATATTGCGCTGCTCGGTTTGTTCAACAATCAATTCAAGAATTTGATTACGCAGTTTGGCATCCAAGGCTGATGTTGGTTCGTCGGCAATTAATACTCGTGGGTTATTCACCAATGCTATAGCTAACATTGCCCGCTGGCCCATTCCGCCGGAGAGTTGGCCAGGATAGCTGTGGTAAGCACCTTCATTCAGCCCGACGGCAGCCAGTGCATTTAATACTCGTTCATGAGCATCGGCCCCTGAGAGAGCATTATGTAACAGCAGGGATTCTTCAATTTGCTTACCTACGGTTCGCACCGGATTCAGTGCGTAGCGGGGATCTTGCAGCACCATAGCAATTTCACTGCCACGTAACGCACCCCACTGTTTCGGCTTAAGGGATGTCAAATCGTGTTCGACGATCTTACCGGGATTTCCTTGTTCATCGGTATTGTCAGAGTAATAACTCAGCTTTTTGGCGCTGACTTTGCCCGGTGAGCGAACTAACCCCATCAGTGCTCTGGCAGTAATGGATTTACCGGAACCGGATTCACCGACCAGTGCTACGCGCTCATGGCCGAGCTGGAAAGAGATATTATCCACCACCCGCTGTTGTTTAAAGTCGACACTCAAGCCTTCAACGGCGAAAATTTTATCAGTCATGGTGAGGATCCAAAATATCGCGCAGGCCATCGCCTAACAGATTAAAAGCCATGCTGCTGAGTAAAATGGCGCAGCCTGGGATCGCGGCGATCCACCATTGATCGAAGATAACCTGCATTCCGTCAGCAACCATTGATCCCCATTCGGACATGGGCGGTCTGGCTCCTAGCCCGAGGAAACCTAACCCGGCAGCGGCCAAAATAATGCCAGCTAAATCCAGCGCCAGACGCACCACCGCCGAGGGGAGACACATGGGTAAAATATGGCCCCACAATAGCCGAAGACCTTTAATTCCCATCATTTCAGCGGCGGCCAGATAATCACTTTTGCGCAATAATTGGATCTCGGCTCTGGCCTGACGGGCATAGGCCGGCCAGGTAGTCAGTGCCAATGCCAATGCACCGTTAATCAAACCGGGGCCGAGCATCGCCACGAAGGCAAAGGCCAGAATCAGCCGTGGCATCGACATCACTACATCAGTGATGCGCATCAAAATGCGTTCGAGCCAGCCACCGTAATAGCCGGACAGCACGCCGACCAGTAACCCCAATGGTAGCGTGATCACGGTAACCAGCAGTACCAGCCCTAAGGTTGGGCGGGTGCCGTAAATCAGGCGCGACAGCATATCGCGGCCATAACTATCAGTACCGAGCCAGTGGTGTGCACCCGGCGGTAATAAACGGTCGGCTGCGTTTTGCCAGTTGGGATCTTGTGGCGCTAACCACGGAGCAAAAATTGCAATGATCACCAGCGAGGAGAGAATAAACAGTCCAATGCTGGTGGAGGGGGAACGCTTTAGCGCGTGGCAGAAGGTTATCATCGACATATCAGCGCGTTCTCGGATCCAGCAGGCGGACCAGCAGATCCGTCACATTGTTAATCAAAATAAAGCAGATACCTAGCAGCAGTGTCCCGCCCATAATCGCGGTGGTATCGCCAGCAAATAGTGCGCTGGTCAGGTAACGGCCAATACCCGGCCAGGCAAAAACGGTTTCGGTTAACACCGCACCTTCCAACATACTGGTATAGGCCAGCGCAATCACGGTCAGTAATGTGCCACGGATATTGGGTAGTACATGCATCAGCAGAATTCGCATTTCACCCGCGCCTTTCGCTCGCGCCAGTGTAATGTACTCTTTATTCAGCTCGCTCAAACAAGCTGAGCGGGTCAGGCGGGTGATACTGGCCAGAGCATAGTAAGAAAGCAGGGAAACCGGCAAAATTAAATGGGCGATGGCATTACTAAAGGCACCGGTATCATTGGAGCGCCAGGTGTCGATCAGCGCAAATCCGGTCTTCGCTTCCACAGTATATTGATAAATATCGTCAAGGCGACCGGGCCCCGGGCTCCATTGCAGGCGCGCATAAAACAGCAGCAACATCAGTAGGCCAAGCCAAAAGATAGGTACCGAGTTACCCAGCAAGGTGATAAAGCGAATCGTGGCATCCAGCTTGCTGCCTGCCCAGCGGGCGCACAACAAGCCGAGGATAACCCCCAGTGCTGCGCCAATCACTAATGACAAGGTGGCCAATTCTAACGAGGCGGGGAAAACTGTCAGCAGCTCCTGTAACACGGGTTGGCCACTGGCACTGGCAGTACCCAGATCGCCATGCAGCAGCCGCACCAAATAGTGCCAGAACTGCACGGCTAATGGCTGATCCAGCCCAAGTTGGTGTTTAACTTGTTGATAGGTAGCCTCACTGGCGTGGTCCCCCACGATTTGTAATACCCTATCTACCGGCGACAGCGCCGACAGGAAAAAGGTAATTACCAGCAGACCGAATAAGGTCAGGGCCAGGGTAAATAAACCCTGTAAAAACCCCCAAAGACGACGCCGGGATTGGGTTCCCGGCGTATTATTTAGTGCTACAGACATCGACTAGCAACTCACTGTTTCATAGATACATTTATCGATATATCAACCAGCTATGCCCAAGAACTTGGCGTTACAGGTAGGCGGCAAATGAACGAGTCCCGATGAGCTTACACTGGTAAGTGATTCGGGTAAGTTCACGCAGCTAACAACCCTGCAACTTCAAGTACGCAGGGAATAGGCTATTTGCTGACACGGTCATAATAGACCATATCCGCATTCAAACCTTGCTGGTAGCCTTTTACGTTATCGCGCAGCACAACTTGTGCTTTGGCTTGATCAATAAAGATATAAGGCGAGTTCTGTTGCAGCTCTTGTTGCAACTGGGTATAGAGCGCAGTGCGTTTCGTCGGATCGGCTTCTGCGACGGCGGCCAGTGTTTGTTTATTCAGCTCAGGAATAACCCAACCGTTTAAACCGGCAACAGTGCTGCTCTTGCCGTCGTTATAGGCAAAGGCGCTGGCATTGGAGTGCGCATCAAAGTAATCCGGGATCCACAAGCGGATAGCAGACTGATGTTGTTTAGCGCGGACTCGACCATACACTTGGCTGCCTGCTGCTGGCAGTAACACCAATTTCACGCCACCTTGAGCAAAACTTGCCTGTAACGATTGAGCGATGGTGATAAACGGAGGTTTGTTCTCAACATCCAGTGTCAATGTGGCATCTTTAATGCCTGCTTTGGCCAAAATCTCTTTAGCTTTAGCCGGATCAAAGGTGAATGGATTGCTTTCGAGAGCACCTGGTAAACCGACCGGCAGGAAACTTTGATGCACGAAATATTGGCCTTTCAGCAGATCTTTGGTAATTCCTTCATAATCAACCAAATAGCGTGAAGCGAGCCAGAATTCAGGTTTGCTCAATAGTGGGTTAGCAGGGTTGGCGGTGTTGAATACCAAATAGTTTTGTTCCGCTGAAGGGATCTCAACCACCTTAACGCCAGCTTGTGTTTTCAGCGCGGCGGTCTGATCTGGCCCCAATTCACGGGCAATATCGGCATCACCCTGCTGAATAAGCAGGCGGCGGGCACTTGGGTCCGGTACGTTTTTGATAATGATATTTTTAATCAGCGGCTTATCACCCGGAGATGTCGGGTTGGCATCCAGCACGATGGCTTGGTGCGGCTGATATACCCGCATTTTGAACGGACCACTACCGGCGGAATGCATTTTCAGCCAGGCATTACCATAGTCGTTTTCTTTAACATTGGCGCTGACGGCTTTCTTATCAACAATTGAGGCGATTGGGGTTGATAAGATATTCAGAGCAACCGCTGGGCTGACATCAGCGCTCCAGCTCAGTTGAACGGTCTTGTTATCAATCTTTTTCAGATGTTGATCGATGTTGCTAGCATCCCAGCCCAGTACGTTAAGGATGAAAGCCGGTGAACGGTTCATTTTTATCGCACGGGTAAAGGAGTAAATCACGTCATCGGCCTGCACTGGATTACCAGAAGCAAATTCAGCCTGCGGACGTAATTTCACGGTAAGGGTTTTGGCTGCGGCATCACCTTGCCAACTTTCAGCAAGGATCGGCACCACTTTTGCCGGGTCATCACGATCAGCCTGTACCAGCCGCTGGTAGAGACTTGGAACCGTTTGAATACTCGACAGTTCATTACTTTCAGCCGGATCAAGGCTGACGATATCATCCAGGGATTGTACTACGACCAGAGTATCTGGTGGCGTTGCTGCCAATGCACCGCCAGATAGTGCTGTCAAAACCAATAATGACAGAATTTTAGCTTTCATTGTGACTCCCCGAAATGGGCTACAACCACGAATGTTTTCGCGTTAATAGCAAGTATAGATAGTTAACATCGCTAGGAAATTATTGTTTTTTCGACTATTTCATCGCAGTTTCTCACGATAATGGCTTTACTGTCTGTGGTCAAAGTCTCAACAGTTATTTGTTATAACAATTAGTGATAAAAAAATTTTACAAAAAAGTAATGATTATTAATTCGTCCAGCAGCAGCACAATCTTTATTCCAGCTTAATAAATGTTAAACACTTCCCACTAAATGAACAGTGAACTGGTTATAATGAAACGTTATTTCATTTTATTTACACGAAAGGGAAAGCCATGATTACCGGAAATATTCATCATTTGGAATTGTTGCCTTATCTGCCTGCACAATTAAAAGAAGCTATTGAGTATGTGAAGAGCCATATCACCGCAGAAACCCCATTGGGTAAGCATGATATTGATGGCAATAATCTATTCGTATTGATCTCCAATGACTGCACGGATTATCTGGAAAATCGCCGTGCGGAATATCACGCTAAGTATCTGGATATTCAGATTGTTTTGGCGGGCGTCGAGGGGATGACGTTCAGTAATCAGCCTGCCGGTAAGCCGGACACTGACTGGTTAGCGGACAAAGACATCGCTTTTTTACCGGCGGGTGTTGATGAGAAGCAGTTTGTTATGCAGACCGGTGATTTTGTGGTGTTCTACCCGGGTGAAGTACATAAACCACTGTGTGCGGTGGGGGAACCGGCTAATGTGCGTAAAGCTGTTGTGAAGATATCTGTAAAATAAGCTATTTCACTTGTCAGCTTGAGCTTCGGGCAGTGCTCGCCGCCGTCACATACTCCGTGTATGCTCCGTTGGCTGCGCGCTGTCCGCACTCAATCTGCCTGCGCCAATAACGCTTATTGATTAGATGTGAAAATAATTAAAAGCCGACACATCAGATGATCGGCCCTGTTATGTTTAGTCTTGACCCAATGTCGCGACCATCACTGCTTTGATGGTATGCAGGCGGTTTTCTGCTTGATCAAATACGATGCTGTGAGCAGATTCAAACACCTCTTCGGTAACCTCCATTCCCCCCGGCAAATCATACTGTTCGGCCATTTGTTTGCCCACGGTAGTTTGGTCATCGTGGAACGCAGGCAGGCAGTGCAGGAATTTGACCTGCGGGTTACCGGTGAGTTTTACCACCTCCATATTGACCTGATAAGGTTTCAGTAAGGCAACACGTTCTTGCCACACCTCTTTCGGCTCACCCATTGACACCCAAACATCGGTGTACAGGAAATCAGCGCCTTTTACCCCTTCGGCAATATCTTCTGTCAGGGTGATTTTTCCGCCCGTTTTCTGTGCCTGCGCTCGACAAGCCGCCACCAGACTGGCCTCCGGCCAACATGCTTTTGGTGCAACCAGGCGCAGATCCATTCCAACCAGAGCCGCCGCTTCCAGCATGGTGTTACCCATGTTGTTACGCGCATCACCAAGATAGGCAAACTTCATTTCACTCAGCGCCTTACCCGGCAAATGCTCTTGCATGGTCAGCAAATCAGCCAGTAGCTGGGTTGGATGGAATTCATTTGTCAGACCATTCCATACCGGGACGCCGGCAAATTCGGCCAACGTTTCAACGATTTGTTGCCCGTGACCGCGATATTGGATACCGTCATACATGCGGCCTAGCACTCTGGCGGTATCTTTAATTGATTCTTTATGCCCAATTTGGCTCCCACCTGGGCCGAGGTAAGTCACGCGAGCACCTTGATCATATGCGGCAACTTCGAAAGAGCATCGGGTACGAGTCGAGTCTTTTTCGAAGATGAGCGCGATATTCTTACCTGCTAATTTTTGCTGCTCACAGCCTGATTTCTTGGCTTGCTTGAGTTCAGCAGCTAGATCCAGCAGGGCCGTAATCTCTGTGGGGGTAAAATCCAGTAACCTTAGAAAGTGACGTTTATAGAACTGACTCATCTGTTCATCTCCATTTACCCTTCATACTTGCTGTCTGGCTACAACACCAATTATTGGGGGGATTAATTGAACTTCAATGTGAATTTAAATTCAATTTATACGTATAAATATTCAATTACAACCCTAATCAATAAATCTTTCTCGTTTATAGTGGAGGCATTAGCGTGGGTGTGGGAAAATAGCATCATACAAAGCCCATTGACTGAGGATAAAGGCATGGCAAACCGCGAAATGCTGGACGAACAACGTGACGAGACCCGCCTGATCATCGAAGAACTGCTAGACGATGGCAGTGACCCAGATGCGCTATACACCATTGAACATCACCTTTCCGCTGAGAAGTTCGACGTGTTGGAGAAGGCTGCCGTTGAAGCATTCAAGCTGGGTTATGAAGTGACAGATGCTGAAGAGCTGGAAGTGGAAGATGGCTCATTAGTGATGTGTTGTGACGTGATCAGTGAAGTTGCACTAAATGCTGAAATCATTGATGCACAGGTTGAACAACTGATTGCACTGGCCGAAACCTGTGGCGTTAACTACGATGGTTGGGGCACCTACTACGAAGACCCGAACGCCGAAGATGACGAAGAGGGTGATTTCGATGGTGAAGAGTTGGTGGATGAAGACGACGACGGTAAGCGCCACTAAATTACCCTTCGTCCTTGACGCTATAGCGGTGTTAGCTGCACTCACTCACCCGAATCACTGACTTGAGTCAGCTCATCGGGATTTGCTCGT
>NZ_JAZGQE010000192.1:0-8115 GCF_048593885.1 Yersinia sp. 1252 StPb PI
ACCGGAGTCGGTTTCGGTGGTGTCGGTTTGTCAGTTTCTACCGGAGTCGGTTTCGGTGGTGTCGGTTTGTCAGTTTCCACCGGAGTCGGTTTCGGTGGTGTCGGTTTGTCAGTTTTCACCGGCGCGGTTTTCGGTGGTTTTGATGTATTGCCATTTTTTGCCGGTTTATTTGAACTCGATAAACCGCCAGCAGTAAATGAAATACTATTTGATGCTGTAACTTTATCAACATTTACTTGAGAAAGTGTTTCACCATCGGTATTCAGTTCACCTTGTACATTTCCTTTAATATTACCAACATCGATGGTCGCTTTTTGATCTTCCTGATATTCCACTTTTTCCACAGTGTTGTAATAGCCATTGACTGTCGGTAAGCCTGTTTTAGAAATACCACCACCGCCACCACCGTAAGCACCATCTTGATCAATAGTATCTGATAGCTCGACTGCGTTAATATTGCCTGCAACATCTACAGTACCGGTTTTGGAATCAGAAACAATGTGCGCGCCAGTAAGATTGAGGTCCCCTCCTGTAGAGATATTTAGCTCACCGGTGGTATTAATACCGGTCTGGGTCCCTGTAGTCTTCGAATCATAATGTTCGCCACCTTGGCCGTAGTTCCCAGCCAATGTTGGGATAAGTCCTCCATTGGTTGAAACAGCAACCCCGACTGATCCACCCCACTCATTACTATTAGTCTGGTTATTGACCGTATCTTGCACACTCTGCACATTCAGATCGCCAGTAATATTAAGGTTTGCGGTTTCTGACTGAATATTACCGCCAGCTAAAGTCATATCTCCCCCAGTGTTAATGCTAATATCACTGCTATTAAGGTTGGAGTTAGTATATGTGTGGCTTGAGCCAGTTGAGGTTGAACTGCTGCCATGGTAATCAACAGAAACTCCCGCGCCAGCCCCTGTAGGCGCGGCGGAAGCCCCGGCACTGACGCCCGCTGAGTGGGTATCTTTTTGCGACCAACTCTCAGTTGAGGACTCGGCGGCTAAAATATTCAAATCACCGCCAGTAGTGATCTCTACACTGTCTGCCGATAATTCGACACCTTTTAACGTGGTATCGCCATTACTGGTAATTGATACATTGCCGGCATTTATATTAGTGATGTTTTCACTTTTAGTCGTCGATGAACTACTGGTCGTCGTGGTATCGAATCCAACTGAGACTGAGCCGCCAAGCAAATCATTAAACATAAGGTTAGAAGCACTACCTGCCACTTCTGCCGCCGTTAAACCGGCATCAATTTCTTGCCCGTCATTGCCCTTTTCAACCAAATTACCGACTTTATCAGCAGCATCAGCCACTGAACTATGAGCCTCGCCCTTTACGCCATAAAACGAAACGGTTTCCTCACTCGTTGTTATCACTTCATCTTCATATTTTGTAGACTTGACTTCATCGGCAACAATAGTCAACGCACCTTCAGTGCTAAAATTACCACCGCCGATATCAACCGTGTTTCCCGCTTCTAATGTCATAGAATCGGTAAAGTTAAGTGAAGCATTATTATTTGTCGTCGTTTGCTCAGTATCAACCGTCGTGACGGTTTCTAACCCGGCTTGGAAATTACCAGAGGAAGATGTTGGAGCACGACCAGGCTTGGACCCGGCATTGGTGATATCCGACCCAAGATTATTATGCTCACCGGTGCTGGTACTACTACTTTCCCCATCCAGACCGCTAATATCATAACCTGCCGATTGCCCAAAACCACTCGCGCCTGCACCAAATTTTAGATCAGTGCGTTCAACCGTGGTTTCAGAATAACTGTAATCTTGTGATGTTTGGATGTCTACATCGCCAGCAGCCTTCAATTCACCCGATTGGGCATTATATTCACCACCTTTGAGAACAATATCATTCGCGGAATTAACGGTAAACTTGCCGCCGGCGTTGACCGAACTATCAACACTCGTAGCACTTGAGCTGACAGTTTCTGTCGATTCGTGACTTAGTATCCCCGTAGATTTATGGCTGTATTCATAATTCCCCTCAACCTCATACATATTATTGAAGGTGACATCACCTTCAGTTGAAGTCAGGCTGATATCTTTTTCCGCAGCAATATCAACAGCATTAACTGTGATATCTTTGGCACTCATGTCAATGCTACCACCGGCGGTGACACCATCATTATAATAATGAAGTTCTTGATTACCGGAAACATTAGCGCCTTGGCTGGCAGTAAGCTCAATTGAACCATTATCTGCCTGTAAAGTGAGATCATTACCGGCACTAAGAGCAGCGCCACTGTTGGTTATAGAACCACCACTGGAGACCAATGATAAATCTCCACCTGAAGTGATACCACCATTCATGCCCACACTACTATTATTAATATTGCCTTCTGATTGAATATTAATATTGCCACCGGCACTGATCTGGCCATTAACATTATTAAAGGAGGATGCATCAACATCCATATTACCGCCAGCGTGGACTATGGCGGAACCATCATAGCGGCCACTTTCTAATTGTTCTAACGTAGTTGTTGCGAAATAAATTTTAGGTGTGAGTACATCATGACCATCGATATTTTCTGTCACAAACCAAACAATATCTTTATCCAGTACGGCAATCTGCTCATCAGTTAAAGCTTTACCGACGGTAAAATCTTCTACTCCATTCACAGTTGCAGCATTGGACATTAATTTCTCAACCAACTCGGTGCCATCAACACCATCGCGCACACTGAAAAATGTCCCTACAGACTCATTTAATTGGCGGCGAATAACTTCACTAATAAAATAATTATCGCCCACAACCAAAACAGGTGTTTCTGGTATATAGCCAATTTGGTCAAAGAAATATTGCGAACCAAAGAAAAGGCTCTGATCAATCATCTCAGTTCGAGTTTCATAAAACGGATAAATAGGGTTACTGGCACCATCCCCGACCTTGGCAGTGAAATCAACATCTTTCCATTTCTGGTTAGAAACAAATAACCCCTGAATTTTAGCGAGTTCGGTATAGGTTTTTGTGGTACTTAATCCTTTCGTCAGTTCGGCAATTGTTTTCAACCCAATATTAATTTCATAAGGATTTTGAGTTACCACAACCTCCTTATCACCGATGGCAACTGTTATTTTTTCACCTTCAAGTTTCGCACCGAATAACCCATTGTTAAATGCTCCACCATTGTGAGTCAGATTACCGCCTGCGATAATCCCACCGTTATTATCCGACAAACCATAATCTTTTAAATCTTTCAAAGAAGCATTATTGGAGCCCGTTACCCTGGCCCAATCTTGTGATAGCTTCTCTTGGCTATCAGATAACCACGCATCGCCGAACAATCTTTTCATAACACTGTTTAATTGTTCACTCTGTTTGGCCATTTCTTTTAAGCTATTAAAACTGTTGGACTGAGTATCATATATATATGATCCCTTCCCTGAGACAGATTCCGGACTTCCATCACCGAAATAAAAGTCCAGCAATTGATATAGCGTATTAAACTGAGCATAACCAGAATCGCCACCTATCACTTTTCTATATACCTCCAGCTCAATCGGGGTACTCAGCGTCTCCGTCAAATAATAGTAAAATGACATTTCATTATATTCTGGTGCATTATTAACAGTTCCAGATATTATCATATCCTTACTTGATTGAATAATGCCACCTGTATTATTTAACGTTTTAGTACTATAAATGTTCTTTTGATTAATGTTTAAATTACCGCCGGATGAGATTTCGGCCATTTTAGTTAATTTAAAATCACCAATCCACGTTGGAATTGAACCTGAGAGTTTTGCGTTATAATATACCAGGCTTATAAAGCCTTGCTTCCATTCATGTGAACCTTCAGCATTTTGTGCAGGGCCTGTAACCCATCCAGGATTATCATACTTACTAATATTATCAATAATTTTAGCATCTAATGCCATATCGCCTTGAGAACGAATATTACCACCATCATTCTTTATATTCTCTGCAACAATATCAATTTTACCCATACTAAGAACATTAGCATTTTCTTCATTTAGAAACTTACCTTTCTCTGCATCAATAATAATATCTTGCGAGGAGAAAATCAAAGCTCCACTACTATTAGTAATATTAATTGCCTTAAGAATGACATCCTTAAGACTCAAAATAGATTGATTACTTGAAATTTTAATGTTCTCATCTGCATTAAGTAGTATGCTTGCAGCACTTTCCAGAATGCGGTCAATAATGATAGAACCCGTAGTCTTAATAGAGAGTTCACCTCTAGCATTAATATCACCACTATCATCATTGTAGCGATAATCTTTAGAGAGAATTAAAGAGAGGTTATTATCGCTAAAAATGTCACCAGATAAATTATTCAAAGATTCAGCTAGCTTAATTAATAAATTTTTAGCCGAATAAATATAACCAACACTGTTATTTAAGTTATCAGCTTGAATATCAATATTATTACCACTGATATTAGAGCCACTGTTATTTACATTTTTTGATCTAATAGAAATATCAGCATCAGAAAATAAGGTCGCTCCATTCAGGTTAGAAATAGAGTCTGACTCCACGGTAAGACCACCAACACCAATAATGATAGCGTCACCAGCAGATGACCCTTTATCACTACTGTTTACAATAGTATTAGCCTCTACGGACAATATCCCTGACGCCTGAATTATCGCATTAATATTATCTAGTTTATTGATGTTTTTGAAGGTGGCGTCACCATCAGAATTAATAATTGCCGCAATGGAATTAATAAAACTACTGACATAACTGACGTATAAATTTCTACCCGCATTAATAACACCGACATTTCCCGTCCCATCACCTATATTGGATAAAACCCCAATATTAGCTAGAGACATATCAGCACCAGAGTAAATAACACCTTTGTTATTTAGATTATCTATATTAGATATCATTAGGCCATTATCTGATGTTATAACACTACTCTTATCGTTTATAACACTATTAATAAGCTCTAGTTTTAACCATTCTCCCAATGCTGAAATATAACTTCCACCGGAATTTTCCACATTGGCAACAGAATGAATATCAATATTATTCGCGATTATCCCTGAACCAGAATATTGGGTGGTCCCAGTTCCTGTATTAAATAGATTAGTACTATTATTTATGCTTACAGTTCCATCTGCATTAATAAATCCATCTACATTCTTTATCGTTTCTATATTACTCAAATTAATATCACCAGAGGCGAGTATAGATGAGTTCTGATTAATTAATTCTGACGAATGGCTAATTGACAACTGGTCAGCCGCGAGTATTTTTGCTTCATCAGTATTTTTAATGCTATCAATATTCGTTAATATAATATCGTTCGCTTGAATGAGTGACGAACTACCTTTGTTATTTAACTCTTTAATGTCATCAAGCTTAAGTGAGCTTTCTGAAATTAGTTTTGCATTATTACTATTTGTAATAGTGTTAGCGTTACTAATTTCAATAGCACCACCTTGAATTAAACTGTTATTATTATTTATATTAACTGCATGCACCCCACTGTTATTTATTTTTAGATTAGCACCTGAGAGTATACTACCCCCATTTTGATTATTAACCTCCTTACTGATATTTAGTGATAAATCTTTAGCTGCTGTGATATCGCCACTATTGAAAACACTTTCTGTTGTTATATCAATAGATTCTTCTGAGTTAATTACCCCGGTATTTTCCAATAAACCGCCATCACTAACCTGGCGAATAGCAACATTTTTACCGGACAATACACCACTATTAATGGCACTTCCATTGACAATGGAAACATCTAACATTGAGGCAGCTGAGACAATTCTCCCACTATTATTAATACTATTTGACTTAATGGTATTGTTTTTATCAGCTTGCAGTAATCCTTTATTAATTAAAGATCCGAGAATAAGATTTGCGTCTTGCTCAGTATATAAAACACCTTTATTATGTAAATCATTAGCGACAATGCTCAGCGGACCACTCGCATTGACAACACCATCATTGTCAAATAGTTCGTTAATAGTGAAGCTTAACGTCCCCTTCTGGCTATTAACTCCCGCACCTTGATTTAAAAATGAATTAGCATTAACTATAACATTTCCTGACTGACTGCTAATAGCAGCATCAGAACTTATAGTTGCGGAGTCAATAGTTTCGCCGTTAATCGATACAATATAATTACCATCCACAAGGGATATAATTGCATTCTCTATTTTTTTACCTGAAGCATCAAGAGCGAAAAGTGTCCCTGTTATTTTATATTCACCCTTAACATCAATGAAAATGGATGTTACATCTATTTTGTCACTATCACCGCTCATTGCAAAAATACGTGCTGCATTTTGCAACAATGAATCAGCAGTAATTCTAATATTGCCATTTTTTGATACTGCATCAGCACTGAGTTTAGCTTGAGATAAAGCTCTAATAATTAGATCGCCATTACTAATAACACCACCAAAGCCTGTATCTTCATTAACTGAAATATCGATATTGTTGCCGGATAAATTAACATCACCTGACTTGCTGCTAATTGCTGTCAGTGCTAAATCACCATCGGCCGATATCTCAACAGTCTGATTACCGACTAAGCTACCTTTATGTCTAACCCCAACACCGCTTTCGGTACTGATTAGCTGTATTCTTCCCCCATACATGGAACCCAATGAACTGCCATCAATAGCAACTTTAGGGGTATCTGCAGCCGATAAGTTACGAATCTGGTGCTGTCGCGTTTGTGTGTCGTAAGTATTTAGCCCCGCAACAACTTTAATGTCGGCACTCCCAGAGACTTCACCATCGAGTTTTACCGTACGGCTGATCATATCAAAGTGGGTTAATCCTTCAGTAGATAGGCCCTGTCCTTCTACTGCAATCATACCCTTATTAACATTTAATTGAATATTACCATTCTCACCATATTCCACTCGACCTGTACTGAGAGTTAAGTTATTCGCATTAATGGTTGATACGCCATTCACAGAAATGCCATTTTCATTTGCAATGATAAGGTCAGCTTTTTTCCCAAACACTTCCATTGTGCCATTCAAATACGATCCCTTAGCACCCGTAACTTCACTAATGATAGCGCTAGCTTCTTGTTGTAGCTGACCGTTTTTAATTATATAACCACCGATACTACTAACACCATCCTGCATGCTGTTATTAAAAATCAAACCATCTGGGCCAACATTAAAGTCATCAAACTTATTGTGAGAAATCCCATTACCGTTTGGATTAATAATATTTACTGTCGGTGTTCCATTGGCTGACTCTGAAATCGTTGGCGCATTTGAACTTGTATCGGGAACTAAGTTTGCATAAGACAAACTGGGCAATACTGCAACCAATGCCAAATAAATAGGGCACAACTTTTTATGTAAATTTTCTTGAGTTAGTTTCCCAATAAAAGATGATGCAGAATTATTGGTCTTACCTTTATTTTTGCTCATGCGTAAAGCTCCTGCAGTTTGCTGGATATAACTTTATTAAGATGGAATTTCTTATTTATTTAGAATCGTAAATCAAACCTGTAACTTAGTGTTCTAGAATCAATATCAGAATTCCTTAATGTTGATGGTTTGGTTAGAGGATAACCCAATGTTAATGAAGTGGAGAAATGACTACCTACAGCCTTAAGGCCAAGAGCAGCTCCAGTTAAATACTCTGCAGGGCACGAACCCATATCATCAGTACAGTTGTTTTTAATAAAACCAAGATCATAGCCAGCAAAAGGCGACACCTGCCATATCCCCAATTTATTGATAGCAATCGGCAGCTGAACTGTATTGGAAATGTAACCACCGTTATGTCCCGACACTGAACTTTCTTTGTAACCACGAACGGTATATTCATCACCAATTGATTGTTTACCATCACTCACTAATATATCTTTTGTAAATTGAAATCCTGAGTTAACTTCATATGATAAACTCACTGGACCATATTGGGCCAATGACTTAGACCAGCTAATGATGCCATTATATTTTATGTAGTTTAGATCAAACCCCTTTAGGTCAGGTTCATTTTTCCATGCTGCACCAAACCAGGGAACACCCGCAGTCGAACTCAGATCCCAAAATAAACCGCCCCCCCAAAGTGTGCCAACCCGAGTTACCCCAAGGGCAATACTGCTGTATTTTTTACTACTAACAC
>NZ_JAZGQE010000193.1:0-8076 GCF_048593885.1 Yersinia sp. 1252 StPb PI
TGTTGACGGACAACTGGATCGAATTTCTTCAATTCCAATTTTTCCGGCTTAGTACGCTTGTTCTTCGTAGTGGTATAGAAGTGACCAGTACCAGCAGAAGAAACCAGCTTGATCTTCTCGCGAACACCTTTAGCCATGATTCAGTTCCTTAATACTTCTCACCGCGGGCACGAATTTCGGCCAAGACCGTTTCGATACCCTTCTTATCAATAACACGCATACCTTTAGCAGATACACGCAGAGTTACAAAGCGCTTCTCGCCCTCAACCCAAAAACGGTGAGAGTGAAGGTTCGGCAGAAAACGGCGTTTGGTCGCGTTCATTGCGTGGGAACGGTTGTTACCGCTCACCGGGCGCTTGCCAGTAACTTGGCAGACTCGGGACATGTCTATTCTCCAAAAATCAAATCAGCTCGAGCTTCGTATAGGATTTGGCCGCCTCGTCAGGCTTTAGAGCCCATCTCAGCAAATTCACTGAGAAGACTCACTGTCATCAGGTCAGAAACCCCTGCCACCAGGCTATAAACCTGCTGAGATAGGCTCTTCACGCCAAACCCAAGATTCTCAAAGGTGGCGTAGTATACGCTCTGAAGCGTAAGTGCTCAAGTCCCGAACAGCTAAAGATCCTGAAAGGATCAATTATTATTGCTCTAAAGCCATCCCCGTTCAGCAAATGAGACACATTCACCCCGGCCAACCACTAAATGATCGAGCACACGAATATCTAATAATGAGCAGGCTTTTATCACCTGCGTAGTAATCAAACGGTCGGCTTGGCTCGGTTCAGCCTTACCCGAGGGGTGATTATGCGCCAGAATCAGCGCGGCGGCATTAACCTTCAGCGCTTCACGCACAATTTCTCTCGGATGGACCTCAACGCTGCTAATGGTACCAGTAAACATCTCCTCATGGCGAATAACACGATGCTGGTTATCCAAAAACATGACTAAAAAAATCTCTCGTTCGCGGTGGGAAAGAATATTTTGTAGAAACTTTTGGGTAATTTCGGGATTTTGCAGAACACTTTCCCGCATCAGGTGGGATGAAAAGCAACGGCAGGCTAGTTCTGCAATAGCTTGAATTTGGCTGTATTTAGATGCACCAATCCCTTTTTGAGCACATAACGTCTGATAATCCGCCGACATCAGCCCATGAAGTGAGCCAAACTCTTCAATCAGATATTCAGCCATCTGCATTACGTGTACTCCCGGAATACCGGTACGCAGAAAAATAGCGAGTAACTCGGCATCGGTCAGCATGGCTGCACCGTATTTCAGTAATTTCTCCCTTGGGGCTATCTGCCCATACCATTCATCCATCCTTTGGCTCCTGTGATCCCAGAACAGCACGTGCAGCATGACAGAAGGCTTTCTGCCTGGCGAACTCATGATTAAGTGCATGCGAAACGCTTCGCAAATTTGATGATTGATGACATCAAGCGACAGCCCGATAGCTAATCTACTCAGCGGTTATGCTAAAATATTGCCTCTTACAGCTTTCATTCGGACAATCATGATGACGGGACTTTCCGGCAAACATATTGTGCTCGGGATTAGCGGAGGTATTGCCGCGTATAAATCTCCTGAGCTGGTACGCCGCTTGCGCGACAGGGGCGCAGAAGTGCGTGTGGTGATGACGACCGCCGCCAAAGCGTTCATTACGCCGCTCACGTTGCAGGCAGTCTCGGGTTATCCCGTCTCAGATGATTTACTCGATCCGGCGGCAGAAGCCGCCATGGGCCATATTGAGTTAGGTAAATGGGCTGATCTGGTCATCATGGCTCCGGCTACGGCTGATTTACTGGCCCGGGTTGCTGCGGGGATGGCAAATGACCTACTGACCACGGTTTGCCTGGCCACGGCAGCCCCTATTGCGGCTGTTCCGGCCATGAATCAACAGATGTACCGTGCTACGGCCACCCAAGCGAACTTGCAGACTCTCGCTAATCGCGGAATGTTGCTGTGGGGGCCGGACAGCGGCAGCCAGGCTTGTGGTGATGTGGGGCCGGGAAGAATGCTGGACCCGCTGGAAATCGTCGCACTGGCAGACAGTCATTTTTCTGCAAAACAAGACCTGCAACATTTGAGTGTCATGATTACCGCAGGGCCAACGCGTGAAGCACTTGATCCGGTGCGCTTTATCAGTAATCAAAGTTCGGGCAAGATGGGCTTCGCAATTGCTCAGGCCGCCGCCGCGAGAGGCGCTAAAGTCACGCTGATTGCAGGCCCGGTGAATCTCTCCACGCCGACGGGTGTTAATCGCATTGATGTTGTCAGTGCTCTTGAGATGCAGCAGGTCGTGCAGAACACCGTAGCCCAGCAGAATATTTTTATTTCTTGTGCTGCGGTAGCGGATTACCGTGCAGAGCAAGTTTCTGATGAGAAAATAAAAAAACAGGGTGATGAGATCACCCTTAAGTTGGTGAAAAACCCGGATATTGTTGCCGGCGTGGCTTCGATGGCTAAAAATCGACCATTTGTAGTTGGATTTGCTGCCGAAACCCAGAATGTGGAAGAATACGCGCGACAAAAACTAGTGCGAAAGAAGCTGGATCTGATTTGCGCTAATGATGTATCGCTCGCAGAGCATGGTTTTAACAGTGATACCAATGCCTTGCACCTTTTTTGGCTGGCTGGAGAGAAACGTTTACCGCTCAGCGATAAACACCTCCTCAGTCAGCGTTTAATAGACGAGATTGTCAGCCGTTATGATGAAAAAAATCGACATTAAAATTCTGGACCCACGTGTTGGCAATGAATTTCCTTTACCAACCTATGCTACAGAAGGTTCTGCCGGGCTGGATTTACGTGCCTGTCTGGACGAGGCAGTTGATTTACTGCCGGGGCAAACCACATTGTTACCTACCGGCTTAGCCATACACATCGGTGATAGTGCTTTAGCCGCCGTCATTCTGCCGCGCTCCGGTTTGGGGCATAAGCATGGCGTGGTATTAGGTAATCTGGTGGGGCTGATTGATTCCGATTATCAAGGGCAATTGATGGTGTCAGTCTGGAACCGTGGTCAACAGGCTTTTACCATCGAACCCGGCGAACGCATCGCTCAGATGGTGTTTGTTCCCGTAGTACAAGCAGAATTCAATTTGGTTGAGGATTTTGACCAAAGTGAACGTGGTACCGGTGGTTTTGGTCATTCTGGGCGCCAATAACCTACCCTAGACCTCAATATCGTAAAAAAGCTATCACATAAGCCGCCGGGGCTTGGTACCCAGTGCGGCCGATATTTGGGTTTTTGTTATTAAGTCATTTTTAGCAAGGGTCTACTCGGACATGGCAGAAAAACAGAATACGAAAAGGAACAGGCGCGAGGAGATTTTGCAGGCTTTAGCGCAGATGCTGGAATCCAGTGATGGCAGCCAACGCATTACTACCGCTAAACTTGCCGCCAATGTGGGGGTTTCTGAAGCAGCGCTTTATCGACATTTCCCCAGTAAAACGCGGATGTTCGATAGCCTGATCGAGTTTATTGAAGATAGTCTGATGTCCCGCATTAATTTGATTCTGCAAGATGAAAAAGAGACGTTTAATCGCCTCCGGCTAATCCTGCTACTGGTATTAGGGTTTGCAGAACGCAACCCCGGCCTGACCCGAATCATGACCGGGCATGCACTGATGTTTGAGCAAGATCGTCTGCAAGGGCGGATTAATCAACTGTTTGAACGTATTGAAGTGCAATTGCGTCAAGTTTTGCGCGAGAAAAAACTGCGTGATGGGCAAGGTTTTATACATGATGAAGCGCTATTGGCGACTCAACTACTGGCATTTTGTGAAGGGATGCTTTCGCGCTTTGTCCGTTCAGAATTCCGCTACCGGCCAACACAAGAGTTTGACGCCCGCTGGCCACTGATTGTGGCGCAGTTGCAATAAGCTCAGTCGCGGCAGTCAAAAAACCTATAAAAAAAGGGCCTGATGGCCCTTTTTGCTGGCTTAGCAATACCGTGGCTAGATACCGTATTCTTTGCGATATTCACGCACTGCTGCCAGATGATCAGCCATTTCTGGTTTTTCTTCCAGATAACTTATCACATCACTCAACGTCACAATCGCAATCACTTTGCAGTGATAATCACGTTCAACTTCCTGAATCGCTGAAATCTCACCACGGCCACGTTCCTGACGGTCCAATGAAATCATTACGCCGGCCAGGGTCGCGCCCTGTGCATTGATAATCTCCATTGATTCACGAATAGCAGTACCAGCGGTTATTACATCATCCACCAGCATGACTCGGCCTTGTAATGGGCTACCTACCAGACTGCCGCCTTCCCCGTGATTTTTCGCTTCTTTACGGTTAAAACAGTAAGGCACATCGCGCTCATGATGCTCTGCCAATGCAACAGCCGTCGTCGTCGCAATTGGGATACCTTTGTATGCTGGCCCGAACAACAGATCGAACTCCACACCACAATCTACTAAGGCAGCGGCATAAAAACGCCCGAGTTTTGCCAGATCCAGCCCGGTATTAAACAATCCGGCATTAAAGAAATAGGGGCTAATCCGCCCAGACTTCAGGGTAAATTCGCCAAACTTCAACACCTGCTTGTTAAGCGCAAACTCGATAAAATCGCGCTGATAGGCTTTCATGGGTACTTCTCCTCTCCAGATTGTGACTGTTCTTGTTAACTGCTTTATTAACTGACTCGATACCTAAATTGCAGGCAAAAAAAAGGCGACTAGCAAGTCGCCTTAATCAATTATTGTGCTAACACTGCTTTCTGTGCCTGGAAAATAGTCTCTATTCCCCCACGGGCCAGAGCCAGCAACGACAAGAGTTCTTCGTGACTGAATGGTTCGCCTTCTGCGGTGCCCTGCACCTCAATCATCCGGCCATCTTCCATCATCACCACATTCATATCCGTTTCTGCGGCAGAATCTTCTACATATTCCAGATCGCAAAGGGCCTCGCCTTTAACGATACCGACAGAAACTGCAGCAACCAGACCTTTCATCGGGTTCGCTTTCAATTTACCCGCCGCGACCAGTTTATTCAGTGCATCGGCCAGAGCCACACAAGCACCACTGATTGAAGCAGTACGGGTACCACCATCAGCCTGCAACACATCGCAGTCTAAGGTGATAGTGAACTCACCTAATTTCTTCAAATCAACCGCAGCACGTAAAGAACGGGCAATCAGGCGCTGAATCTCTAAAGTACGGCCACCTTGTTTACCTTTCGCGGCTTCACGGGCATTACGGCTATGAGTAGCACGCGGCAACATGCCATATTCAGCAGTTATCCAGCCCTGCCCTTGGCCTTTGAGAAAGCGCGGAACACCCTCTTCGACCGTGGCGGTACACAATACTTTGGTATCGCCAAACTCAACCAATACTGAACCTTCAGCGTGTTTCGTGTAATTACGGGTCAGGGTGAGTGGGCGGACTTGTTGTGCTGCTCGGTCTGCTGGACGCATGGGCTTTCTCCGGCTTTAAATCGATATTGGTCGCGCATTATACGGCCTTAGTGATGTAATGCCTATCCTGCCTGCGCCTCGGAGGCTATAATCGCTGCATCTTTTCTTTAAAACGGGTACGCAACAATGATCCGCAGCATGACCGCTTACGCTCGGCGTGACATTAAGGGTGAATGGGGTAGCGCAGCCTGGGAGCTGCGTTCCGTTAACCAACGCTATTTAGAAACCTATATTCGCTTACCTGAACAATTTCGCAGTCTGGAACCAGTTATCCGCGAACGCATCCGTGGCCGCTTAACGCGCGGCAAAATCGAGTGCAACCTGCGTTTTGAACTGGATGCCAACGCACAAAGCTCTCTGATCCTTAACGAAAAACTGGCAAAGCAGTTAGTTGAAGCCGGTAACTGGGTCAAAATGCAAAGTGATGAAGGCGAGATAAATCCGGTGGATATTCTGCGCTGGCCGGGTGTCATGGCCGCTGAAGAGCAGGATCTGGACGCAATCAGTACCGAGCTAATGCAAGCATTGGATATCGTGCTGGATGACTTTATCGTTTCCCGCGAAACAGAAGGTGCGGCACTGAAAACCCTTATCGAACAGCGCCTTGATGGTGTTAGTGCGGAAGTGATTAAAGTCCGTGCGCATATGCCAAATATCTTACAGTGGCAACGTGAACGCTTGCTCAATAAGCTGGAAGAAGCGCAAGTCCAACTGGAAAATACCCGTCTGGAGCAGGAATTGGTGCTGATGGCGCAACGTGTCGATGTTGCCGAAGAGCTAGATCGCCTGGAAGCGCACGTTAAAGAAACGCACAATATTCTGAAGAAGAAAGAAGCGGTAGGCCGTCGCCTTGATTTTATGATGCAAGAATTTAACCGCGAGTCGAATACGCTGGCATCAAAGTCTATCAATGCCGACGTGACCAACTCCGCTATCGAACTGAAAGTGCTTATCGAGCAAATGCGCGAGCAGATCCAGAATATCGAGTAAGTTTTAATACATCACAAAAAATGTCTTTAAAGCCCGTGAGATCACGGGCTATTTTCTATTTAATCTGCTGCCATTTCTATAATTACGTTATTCGTAGTATCTAAGGTGATTCATACCTACGACTATCGTAGCGATGAACTCTCCTCGACAACAACGTGATATTTTCAGCCAACGTCTTAAGGATGCCCGTATACTTCGAGGGTTGTCCCAGAAAGGGCTGGGTATTGCTTAGCTTGTTTTTCCCGGATTCTGGCTTTACGGTCAATTAAGTCACCATTTCCATCATAATAGCGTCTCGGCCAGATCTCAGCCGGATGAATATTCAATGCTTTCGCAATCAACCACTCACCTTTCGGCCAAGGGCGGCTCAGCGCATTTGCTAATGTCGATGAAGCTAACCCCGCAACGCGTGAAAGTTTAGCCAATAAAGTATTCTACTTATGTAAAGCGGCAATAATATCCGCATGATGCCAGTCTTTTCTCATGTATCCACCTAACTCTTGGTCGTAAAAGGAGCAGATATACTCGTGAATTTATTTTGAGTTCGATACTACGGATAACGTAGCTTTTATTTTTGTCTGCTGGAGACCATGAATTTGTAGCAAGTACACGTATAAATCGTTACGAGAAAGGTGTACATGAAGCCAGCATGGAGGTAGCCCAACAACTCGCAGATGTGTTGCAAATACCGCTAGCGTACTTCTATACCGCCGACGATGTATTAGCAGACATGATGTTAGCGTTTATGGCATTATCACCAGAAGAAAAAACCATGGTATTGGCATTGGCGAAACTGTCGATTGCTGCGGCCATAAAGTTGAAGATTTTGTTACCGATGATAGTGCAATGGTTTATACCAGCCCTGAAGGTATCGTAATAATCACGGGCTGCTCTCACTCTGGCATCTGCAATATTATCGATTATGCTATTAAAGTTACCAGCGATAAACGTGTGCGTGCAGTTATTGGCGGCTTTCATTTATTAAATGCCAGTAGTGATATTCTATCCAGAACATCTGACTATTTTAAACAACTCAATGCTAAAGCAGTTTATCCCTGCCACTGTACTGATCTTAAAGCCAAAATAGCCCTAGCTAATGCAGTTAATATTGAAGAGGTCGGCGTTGGCATGATACTGAACTTTTAGTAATTAAAGTGCCCAATTTGAGCAGTAATAACGAGAATCGTCTGATTATTATAATTCCATAATATTTGTAAGTGTTTGTGTATGGCAAGAGGTTTAAAGCTAATGCATAATCCCTGCTGGAATTTTAACGCTCAAATAAGAAGGATTTCGTAATGCTTAAGAATGTACTTTTTTTCGATGCTTTGCTAACACCAAAAATTCTTACTGGTTTATATTGGCTTTTACTGGTGCTCATCATTATTTCCGGCGTATTTGTAATGATAAATACCAGCGTCATCGGCGGCTTTTTTAGCATCCTTGCTGGTGGCCTTACTTCTCGAATCTGTTTTGAAATGATCATGATCGCATTCAAAAACAATGAATATCTGAAAAGAATCGCAGAAAAACCATAATTAGGATTTGGGTATTCTTACTTCATTTGAAATGGAATACCCTAATTGCTCACCATTTTGCTGTTGTAGTGATGTTAACCCGCCCAAAGTCACACTTCTCTCTCTCGAACAAGCGGCTCTTC
>NZ_JAZGQE010000194.1:0-8016 GCF_048593885.1 Yersinia sp. 1252 StPb PI
ATTTAAAATTATTATTAGGCTAACTTATTCGCCGTTAACCAGAATGATGGTATTAAGAATAGCTATTTCTTACATTTTGTATGGGAATAATTATACCTAATGCTAAGTGCTATAAATTTGATGTGATCGATTGTTTTGTTTTATTTGAACCTACTCAGGGGCATTACTAGCAAAAACGTGATCCCAAACAGGATCTACTGGGCTAAAGTCTTTTTTGCAGCGTGAAATGCTGAATTCAAGTCAAAAATCGGGCTGATGAGTGACAGATTTGTCTGAGTGAGTAGATGCGAGTAGACTGCATCCCCTGTTTGATTTCGGAGTTAACCACCATGAGCGAAACGGCAAGCTGGCAGCCGATTGCACCTATCGCCAATTTGTTGAAACGCGCAGCAATAATGGCAGAGATCCGGCGCTTTTTTGCCGATCGTGGCGTATTAGAAGTTGAAACGCCAACCATGAGCCAAGCGACAGTGACGGACGTTCATTTAGTCCCATTCCAAACCCGGTTTGTTGGCCCGGGCGCTGCCGATGGTATGACGCTGTACATGATGACCAGCCCGGAATACCACATGAAGCGCTTGTTGGCGGCAGGCAGTGGATCTATCTATCAATTGGGGCGCAGTTTTCGCAATGAAGAAGCTGGCCGTCATCACAATCCTGAATTCACCATGCTGGAATGGTATCGCCCACATTATGATATGTATCGCTTAATGAATGAGGTTGATGACCTGTTGCAGCAAATACTGGATTGTAATAGCGCTGAAACCTTGTCTTATCAGCAAGCATTCCTGCGCCACTTAGACATTGATCCATTGTCGGCAGATAAAGCGCAATTGCGTGAAGCCGCGGCAAAACTGGATTTAAGTAATATTGCCGATACAGAAGAAGATCGCGATACGCTATTGCAGCTGCTGTTTACCGTTGGAGTCGAGCCACACATTGGCCGCGATAAACCCGCCTTTGTTTATCATTTCCCCGCGTCTCAAGCTTCACTGGCGGTGATCAGCACTGAAGATCACCGAGTAGCAGAACGTTTTGAGGTTTACTTCAAAGGTATTGAGTTAGCGAATGGTTTCCATGAACTGACTGATGGTGATGAACAACTGCAACGTTTTGAGCAAGATAATCGCATGCGAGCCAAACGGGGTTTACCGCAGAACCCAATCGATATGAACTTAATTGCCGCCTTGAAACAGGGCTTGCCGGATTGCTCAGGAGTGGCGTTAGGTGTTGATCGTCTGGTGATGCTGGCGCTGGGGGCGGAAAGGTTAGATGAGGTTATCGCATTCCCAGTAGGGCGTGCTTAATAACCCCTCGCCCTTGGCGCCGCAGCGGCGTTCGCTACGTTCACGAACACTGATGTAAGCTCATCGGGATTAATGAACTTGCTGCCGTGCTGCAACACCAATGACTTTGGGTAATATTCCTGATTATTGGGCCTGACTCTTCACAGAGTCAGGCCATTTCTCTATCGATACGTCAACTTAATTTACAAGCTACCCGGTGTGCGGCCACGCCCTGAAGTAATAGTGCGGCCAGCGCCACGCCCCAGTGTTTCCAGCCGAGCCTGGAAGGGTGGGAATGGCAGAGTAATGCCGTGCTCACGGTAACCGGCCAGAATCAACTGGTGGATCTCATGGCGCAGTGGCATACGATGGCCCATTTCGGCGGCGTAAATACGCAGTTCGAAAATCTGAATCCCTTGTTGAAGATCAACCAGATAGACCTCGGGTGGTGGGTTATCCAATACCAAGGTACAGCGGCGTGCAGCAGTAAGTAACACCTCAGTCACTTCCTCACTGCTGGTTTCAGCCGGAGCCGGCACTGTGAGTACCACACGGGTAATTGAATCCGACAGTGACCAGTTAATAAATTGCTCAGTAATAAATGCCTTATTCGGCACGATAATTTCTTTGCGATCCCAGTCAGAGATAGTTGTGGCACGGGTATTGATTTTGGTCACGCTACCGGTGAGATCACGTATGGTCACGGTATCGCCGATACGGATCGGTTTCTCGAACAAGATGATCAGACCAGAAACAAAGTTGGCAAAAATCTCCTGCAAACCGAACCCCAAACCTAAACCAAGTGCGGCAACCAACCATTGGAATTTCGCCCACTCGATCCCCAACATAGAGAAACCGAGCAAGCTGCCGAACAGGATCAACAGATATTTGGTGATGGTGGAGATGGCATAGCCCGTTCCCGGCGTCAGATCCAGATGCTGCAATAGCGCCAGTTCCAGTAGGGCAGGCAGGTTACGCACTAGCTGGGTAGTCACAACCATCACTAAAATAGCGATCAGCAGTGATCCCATGGTGATCGCCTGCACCGACTCAATACCGTTAATGGTGGATGACACATCCCACAGGCGAATATTTTCCAGAAAACCAAACGCTGAATGAATCTCAGACCACAATGCTATCACTGAAACCAAGGCGATCATCGTCAGGATCGATCGCACCAGACGCAGAGATTGGGCGCTGATCACATCCAGATCAATGACCGGTTCCTCAACATCAATGGACCCTTCGGTACTGTTATTGTGCGGCGTATCTTCTTCACCGCGGGCGCGCTGCGCCAGAATATCGGCTCGCCGCTGCTTAGCTCGGTCAAAAGCAATACGGCGGCGCTGAATCAGCATCCAACGGCGGATAATATGGTAAACCACCAACAAGAAGAACCAGATGGCAACCGAGGTTTCCAAACGCGCCAGTAGCGCCTGTGAGGTGGTGAGATAACCGAGCGCCGCGGCCAATGCCGCAATCAGTGGGGCAGATAGCAGTAGCCCCCATAACGCCACGTTAATGATGTTCTCGCCCGAGCCTTTTTTATCCAGATAGAGTGGAATACCGGCTCGTTTCAGGCTATTGGTCACCAGACTTAAGGCAACACACAGCAAAATAAAGCACAAGCGGCCCAGGGTGCCAGCGAATTCACGGTCGTTATAATTCTCGAATGTAATCAGTGCCATCATCAATGGGATAATCAACCACACTGACATGCGATAAAAACGCATTGCCCGCCCGACCTGCGCCGGTGACCAGCGGAAGTGGGTGATAAACAGGCCATGAGGATGGGCAAACGAGGCACTTATCATAAACAGCCACAGTACTGGCACGGTGGCAGTGACGGCATTACCAATGGCGATCGCCATCGGATATGACCAGGCGTTTTGCAGGCCATAGCCGAGCGCGGCCCACAATACCGGTAGCGGCAGCGCCATCAGAATTGACCAGAAAACGGTACGTAATGTCAGGGAGAAATGGTCTTGCGTAACCTTACCTACCCGGCTGCTAGCACGCTCCAGGAAGGCATGATAGTGGCGACGCAAGCTGATACTGAAACCGACAAACAGCAAGGCTGCGCTGATCGGTAGCAGTGTCTCCTGGCTGGTCATCATCATGACGAATGCGCCACTTAACTGCGAAAGTGTATCCAGCGACAGTAAGCGGGTCAGGTCATGGGCAACGTTAATCGGGTAAGACAGTGATATTGGGCTGACATCTGCGACCCAAAACAGATAACGGTGAGTGGCCTCGCGAACTTCACTTAGCGCATCCACCAACTGACTGTTGGCCACTTTCAACTTGGTTAATTCTAGAATCTGGGTGTCATAGCCGGACAGCAGAGAATTCAGCAATTCGCGCTGTGTGCGCCATTGAGCATCAAGGATCCGCTGCTGTTCGGTGGTGAGCGGTGTACCATCATTTTGCTTTAATTTGACATTTTGCTGCTGTAACTTCTCCAACATGTCTTCATATTGCAGACGTTGAACCCGCAACTGCGCCATATCACGATCCAGTTGCTGAGATTTCGGTACGTCAGGCAATCTTGCAACCTGTGCCCGCAGTGTTTCCCCCAGTGCGGTTGAAACGCCCAGCCACTGGGCCTGTTCACGAATAGTACTGAGAGCCTGCCGGACTTGTTGGGTCTGGGCTACCGCTTGCCGTTGTTGCGAAGAGATCAGATCAATGCGTTGCGCCTGTTGATTTAGCGCTTGAGATAGCTCGCGGTTGATTTGCAGTTGCTGGATGATTGACTCAGGTAAATCGCCCCCTTGTTCCGCCAGTAACTCGGTGCGCTCAAGTGCCTGTTCAGCCGCCTGCTGACGCTGGTTATTGAGATTATTACGTAAGGTTTGGAGCTGAGCATCAACCCGTTCTTGACGCTTTTTGTATAACTCGGCGCGCAGCCGTGACAGCTCTTGCCGGTTGTTGGCTGAGAGCTGAGAAAGCTCCAGTTCATTGGCTTTAGCCTTACGGGCCACGGCTTCTGCTTGTAGTAATGCAAACTGTGCCTGTGCGACCGGATTGGCGGGGTTACTTTGCGCCTGAAGGCGGGTGCTGATTTCAGTCAGAATTCGCCGAGCTTCTGATTGCTGCTGAGGCAACTGGCTGAGGGATTCACTGATTTCCCGCGCCCGATCCTGTTCTTGTTGCGACAGACGGCTTAATTCCAACAACTGGCTGCTGATTTGCAGCACTTGTTGTTCCAGTTCGGATGTAGACATGTTACTGGGTACGGGCAGGGGTTTATCCCCTTCTTGCGCCAGTTCCTGGCGTAACTCGCGGGTCAGTTTGGGGAAGTCATCAATGGCTTTTTGATACTGCTGGGCGCGGATATCAGACTCTTTTGCATCCGCCAGCCAGCTAAGAGCCGATTGCAGCGCCTGAACAATTTCGGTCTGATTTGGCATCCCTTTATTGGTTTCAGCCTGTTTCAGCTCTTGTCTGAGCTGATCTTCATTAGGCTGAGTTGCCGCATGCAACGGCAAAGACAGCAGCATGACAAATGACAGTAACAGGCCAAAAGAGAGTGATTTACCAAAAGATCGAGAAATTATTAGGCGCACGTAAGGGTTCCTTAACATCGATTACGTTTATACCCGTCATACTCCAAGCTGCATATGCATTGGCTGCTCTCGTTTACCCGAATCATTGACTAGTCTCAACTCATCGGGTTTATTCGCTTGCCGCCTTACTGCAACTCGAATTATTTAGGGTATAGCAGTAGGGACGGCTTCGGCTAATACTTCACCCATGCGGGTAACAGAACCACTGTTTAACTGTGGTGCTAAATAGACTTTACCTTCAGCAAACAGGTTAATCACTGTCGAGCCTAACTTAAAGCGGCCCATTTCTTGCCCTTTTTCCAGCACTACCGCGCCTTCAGTTCCTGCTTGCGGATAGGTCCATCGGCGAATCACACCTTCTCGTGGCGGGGTAATGGTGCCAGCCCAGACGGTTTCTATGCTGCCAACAATAGTGGCACCTACCAGAATTTGTGCCATCGGGCCAAAAGCGGTATCAAAGATGCAAATAACACGTTCATTACGTGCGAAGAGATTAGGCATATTGGCCGCAGTCAATGGATTGACCGAGAACAAATCACCTGGCACATAAATCATTTCGCGCAAGATACCGTCACACGGCATATGGACGCGATGGTAGTCACGTGGAGCCAGATAGGTGGTGACAAAATGGCCATTTTGGAACTCAGCAGCCAACATATAGTTACCGGCGAGTAGGGCTTCCAGCGTGTAGTTGTGGCCCTTTGCCTGCAAAATTTGCCCGTCATGAATTGCGCCTAACTGGCTAATAGCGCCGTCGGCAGGTTGGGCCAAGAGGTTTTCTTCCGTTACAACAGGGCGCACACCCGCGCGCAGTGGGCGCACAAAGAACTCATTAAACGAACGATAAGCAGAGAACTCAGGGTCCTGGGCTTCCTTCATATCAACATGGTAGTAGCGGGCAAATGCCTTGATCACCAGTTGGGTCAGCCAGCCACCTTGCTTATCTGCCCCCCAGCCTGCCAAACGAGTCAGGCCAAGTTTTGGGAGTAAATATTGTAATCTGATTTTGATACTGTCCAGCACGTAGACCTCTGGGTAAACGGTAAAATTAATGAGGGGGCGCATTATACTCGTCGCCCTTCAAGATACAGGGGTGTTGGCTGCCTTTACTCACACCAGTCACTTACTTGAGTAAGCTCCTGAGGCTTCGCTCAATTGCCGCTTACCTGCATCTTGAAGTCACTGGGTATATATCTTTCTGCGCCCACAGTTTTTAGCTAAAGCATGTTCAACAGGACTATTGAGACATCATTTCTCGTCGCTATCAGATGTCTTACGCGGCTTCGCCTGTTCCATACTTTCCAGGATTCGATGGTAATTATCGAAACGCTCTTCAGCGATTTTGCCTTGTTCTACCGCTTCGCGCAGTGCACAACCGGGATCGGTGGTATGGCTGCAATCACGGAATTTGCAATGGCCGAGATAATCACGGAATTCGACAAATCCTTGAGTGATTTGTTCCGGTGCCAGATGCCAGAGGCCAAATTCACGCACCCCCGGTGAGTCAATCACATCGCCGCCTTGCTGGAAGTGATATAAGCGGGCTGCGGTGGTGGTGTGCTGACCCAGACCTGAATTACCCGATACCGTATTCACCAGAATTTCGTTATCCGTTGGCGGTAACAGGGCATTCAGCAGGCTGGATTTACCCACGCCGGACTGACCGGCAAAGATACTGATGCGCCCGGCCAGTGCCTTTTCAAAGGCTTCCATCCCTTCACGGGTTTGACTTGAGACTTCCAGCACGTTGTAGCCAATGCGCCGGTAAATCTCCATCATGCCATCAACGAATTTACGGCCATCGGCATCCAGTAAATCGATTTTGTTCAACACAATTAACGGTTCGACTTCCAGTGTTTCACAGGCCACCAGATAGCGATCGATAATATTAAGAGAAAGTTCAGGTAAGATCGCCGAAACGATCACTATCTGATCGATATTTGCGGCGATCGGTTTCACGCCGTCGTACAGGTCAGGGCGTGTCAGCACGGATGTACGCTCATGTACGGCTTCGACAATGCCTTTAACCCGCACACCTTCCTGAGCTTGCAGGCCTGGACGCCAGACCACACGGTCACCGGTAACCAGTGATTTAATGGTACGGCGGATGTTACAACGGTGTTGAACACCATCGGTGGCTTCGACATCGGCGTGCTGACCGAAACGACTGATTACGATACCTTCTTGCGCATCGCCAAGCTGAGAGTCATCTAACTCAGGTTTTCTATCAGTGCGTAGCCGACGCTGATGGTTTGCCTGCACACGGCGTTGTTGACCTTTCGACAGTTTATTCTTACTCACTGCGCCTCACTTGAATCTGCATTAATACCCTTCATACTTGAAGCCGCTGGGGCCACTCGCTTCACTCCCCCGCATCGGTGTAATCTTATCGGGATTCGTTTGCTTGCTACCTACCTGCAACGCCAATTTCTTTGGGTATATCGCTGGTTGCGACCAAAAGGGCTATGATACACATTATTTTATCAATTAACCGTTTGTTCGGTAGTCTCACCCGCTAACAGGCAGGAAATATTATGGCAGAGAATCAAAATAATCTGATCTGGATCGATCTGGAAATGACCGGCCTTGATCCTGAGCGCGATCGGATCATTGAGATAGCCACTCTGGTCACCGATGCTAATCTCAATATTCTAGCCGAAGGCCCAGTATTGGCGGTTCATCAGTCAGATGAACAGCTTGGGCTTATGGATGAATGGAATGTGCGTACCCATACCGGCAGTGGTTTAGTGGAACGGGTTAAAGCCAGCCCATTTAGCGATAGTGATGCTGAATTACAAACCATTGAATTCTTGAAACAGTGGGTTCCAGCAGGCGCTTCACCTATCTGTGGTAATAGTGTCGGCCAAGACCGCCGCTTCCTGTTCCGTTATATGCCAGAGCTTGAAGCTTATTTCCACTACCGCTATCTGGATGTCAGCACGCTAAAAGAGCTGGCACGCCGCTGGAAACCAGAGATTCTGCCAGGTTTCAAAAAACAAAATACCCATCAAGCACTAGACGATATCCGTGAATCTGTGGCTGAGCTTGCCTATTACCGCGAGCATTTTATTCAATCTTAATCCCCTGCGGCCTTGAAGTAGCAGGGGTGTTAGCTGCACTCACTTACCCGAATCACTTACTTATGTAAGCTCATCGGGATG
>NZ_JAZGQE010000195.1:0-8006 GCF_048593885.1 Yersinia sp. 1252 StPb PI
TTAAACCAATATATAAATAAATGCCACGGGAGCCCGCCGCTATAATTAAATAACAGTAAAGCAACCCAAGTTGTGAATATAAAAGTAGCGAATTTAAAACGCTATTTTATATTCACAATAATCATGTACTCAGCCAATGAGTACATATAATTTTGTATTTAGAGGTAGGACATAATAACCACCCCACTACCACTAAACGTACCCGCATCAGGTAATCCCACCGAATGAAGTGTTGATTCAATCGGGAAACCTGTCTGCCCAACGGGGGCGGTGACTGTGACACCACTGGACAAGTCTTGACCTGACACTTTTAATGTTGAAGTCAGTTTACCGTTTTGTCCAAGATTGATACTTTTGCCACCTACCAGTGTCAATATCACCGATGTGCTAACCGTACATTTGATGTTTAATGGCTCACTTTTTATTGCACCATCAACATTTTGCTGATTAAGTGAACCATAATTGATATAGACATCACCGGTGATTTCACAGGTTTCCGGGGTCGGTGGAACCGTGCCACAATAAGAGCCGGGAATAACCCTACCACTGGTATTACCATCATTCGAACCTTGCCAATACATCACACCAAAGCAGCTACCAGCCGCACGCAATGGGTCAGGTGTCACAGTACTCCAACTTCCCGACACCCCATTTTTAGCAATAAAGGCTGCTCTCATCACCTCTGCCGTTGCCCCTTGAGAAACAATAACTCGCGTCAAGGCATTGGATGGGTTACCACATATTTCAGCATTGGCCGCCGTCGAGTAGTGACATATCGCCACAGAACAAGATGCAGCAGTACAAAGTGTCCCCTGCATTTCTTCGCTCGGCCAAGAGAATGTTCCTTGGTATTGCTGCCCTACCCGCGTTTGCGTCGAAACCCAAGCACTGGCCTGGCTATAAAGTGGAAATAAAAACAGCACGCAAGCAATTAGCCAGCAATATTTATGACTTAGTCGCATATTAGGCTTTGTCATTCGTTTAAGTTCCATTGTCTCTATCCGCATATCGGCATTTAAGCTGTTGATAATGAGTTTCAGCGTTAACATATTCGTATTGAAATAAGATTAGAGGGGAGATCCCATTAATAATATTGCAGATTAAATGTTGCGACCGCATTGAACTCACCGCGCTTAATAGTACGTTGAGATATCGCCTCGGGTTCACCCCGAACATAAGCTTTCAAGGTAATAACGTTATTACCTGTATCAAGTGCAATATCGTCACTCGACTGATTCAGATACAGAGGTGTCCCCGCCATTGTTTCAAGACCAATCGCGATTCCAACATCACTGCCATCAACCGCCAATAACCCTGGTAAATTAACACTATCATTACCAGTAAATACAATGTTGGCTGTCGTACCTAAGCTGATATCGCAATCGACCAGATGTAGTTGAAACTGTTTGCCTGATGTACGCTGATTCGAATACAGATATTTATCGACGATAGTGCCAAAATTCAAACTAATAGCTTCATCACCGGGACGAATAGTGCAAGGCTCTGCGACCAAGGCGCCATGAAAACGCATATTGTCAGCGGCCGATACCGGTATCATCCAAAATAAATTCAGAATTAGAATACTTAAAATAGCTCGCCCACGGCGCATCAGCAGATTTAAATTAGTCATCATTTGATCCTATTGATAATCCACTAATAAAGTAGCGGTAGCCTCAAAACTTCCTTCACTTAATGTTGCCCCAGCAGCTTTAACAGGTACAGCCTTAAGTACCGGTGGGTTATTTTTGTCATAAGCAACACGGGTATTAAGTGCAAAAGGAACACCGTTTTTCAGTAAACGAATACCCAGATCCTGAACATCGGTTTGTATCGCTGCGGGGTCAAATGTAGTAACCGATGCACTGACAATCGTTAGACCTAATTCCAAACTGCTACTGGTTGTTTCGCAGGTCATGCTGTAAGGCACATCCTGGGTATAATTAATACCATCAATCTTGTTCACGCCCAGATTTTCCCCGAAAGGCACATCTATCGTATTTCCCCCATTAATCACACAAGGGGCGGGGTTAATTAATGTCCCCGTGAACAATACGTCATCCGCATACACCAGCGTGCTACTCAGTGTCAGTACCACCGCAATGGAACAACGCGATATCAGTGATCCGTTTTTCATTACTGATACTCCACAACCATGGTCGCTGTACCGTAAAAATCTCCCGCGCTCAACGTTGCACCGGGTTGTTTGACCGGTACGGCCTTCAGCACCGGGATAGTCGGATAGGAAAAGGTGAAAGCACTATTCAGTGACAATGCTTGATCATTACGTAGCAATTTGATCCCCAGCGCCGAATTATTCGTGCTCAAGACACTGGAATCAAAACCCGCACCGTTTCCTTTAATTGTCATTTTCAGCGCATTGGATACCGCCCCAGTACAATTCAATGTATAGGTCACCGGCTGCATATACTGAGTGCCATCAACCCGCGAAGTCAGAACATCATTGCCAAAACCGACAAGGATAGTGCCGGTATTGTTAATCACGCAGGGTGGAGGATTAATTAATGTGCCGGAAAACAGCATGTTGTCCGCATAGGCCAACGTACTGCCGAGAGTCAGTACCACCGCAATGGAACAGCGTGAAATCAGTGAATTAATTTTCATTACTGGTACTCCACAACCAGGGTCGCTGTGCCGGAAAAATAGCCCGTGCTCAACGTTGCATTTGTTTGTTTAACCGGTACCGCCTGCAATACAGGAACATTCGGATAAGTAAAGTTGGATGCCGTATTCAGTGGGAATGACTGCCCATTACGTATCAACTTGATCCCCAGACCTGAATTACTCGTTTTCAAGACACTGGTATCAAAATTTGCCCCATTACCATTAATGCTTAATTTCAGTGCATTAGAGGCGGCCGAAGTACAGTTCAACGTATAATTCACCGGCTGCATGTAGTTGCTACCATCAATATTTGATGTCAGGACGGTATCGCCAAAATTAACGTTGATAGTGTTGTTACTGTTAATCTCGCAAGGCGGTGCGGCAAAAATAGTGACTGAGACATTGACTGTCGCAGACTTATTTAATGCCCATGCTGAGCTACTAAACAACATAGTCATCACTGCGGCCGCTGTCCCTACGATGGCTGTCATCCCAAAGATGGACGTCATGGCCCGCCGGGTAACTATTCCCTTACAAACAACAGTCATCCCATATTCCTTATTCATCGTTCAGCCTGACACCCGCCCAGTATTTTTCTTATGCAGCGCCCTGAAATACACCGTTACTTGATGCTTTCAACCACAGAACACGTGCTCCCCGAACAGCTAAAGATCAGCTTGGGACGACCACCAAAATCATTGACATAAGTTAGTACCGGTTTGCTGCCCAATGCGGCGGCACTGACATCCAACATGCTTTGCGCTTTTGGTGCGATCATCAGCGGCTTGAAGTCGGCTGCTGTTTTCCCGGCTTTGCCGTCACTGGCATCGACCAACGTGATGTAATACGGCGTTGGGTTATTAACCTGATAACGATCACCCTGACGAGTCAGCTGTAACTTCTCTTGCCAAGGTGTCGACATATCAGCCTTTTGTGGCACGATGCTAACTGGGCGGTAGAAAAGTTTGATGCGCGTTTGCAGTGCAATCTGCAAAGTATTGGGCTTGTCCGACCGCGGTGGAATTTCACGCAGGTTAAAATAGAACAAGGTTTCCCGGTCTTGCGCCAACTGACTCACCGCAGGCAAGCTTTGTATTTTTAACTGACTCATCGCGCCAGGCTCTACTCGCTGAACCGGTGGAACTACCGTCAACGGTGAATTGATTTTGTTACCCTGCTCATCTTCAATCCATCCCTGCGCCAGATAAGGTAGCTCCTTATTCTGGTTGCTGATGTTCAAGCTGATCGACTTATCGCCGCCATTAAGAATCGCCCGGGTTCTGTCCAGTGCAATCGCTGCTGTTGCTTGCTGAGCCATAAGTGCCGTCACCAAAATCGCGGTGATACGCAGTTTGTTATTCAATTTCATTACCTTTTCCTTCGAATTAATCTTGTCAGAACCTGGTGGCGCCGATCGTTTTCACTTAGCTGAACGGGCGGTTACCCGCAGGTTCATTACCAAACCTTTCTACTGCGACACCGGAGGTTTATCCCCCGTCGCTATTGGCTGGCAAGGCAACAGTAGATTCGCCAGTATTGCTGGAGAAAGAGCCTGCGGCAGAGTGATGCTGCATTGCGCCTTCCCATTCCAGTGTACTGACATGGTTTCACCGGCTTTGATCCCACTGAGATAGGTGGAACCGTCGTCGTTAACAATGCCGGTCTCTTGCTGATTTTCATTTAACACGGTGGCCCCAAATGGCGGTGATGTGCCATCTGCCATGCGTATCATGGCCATCGCTTTTTCGCCGGAAATCACATTAAAGCGGCGATAACCAATAGCACCTTCAGTCAATGTGACCTGGGCTATGGTTCCTCTGGCTTCAACATCGTCTGCCAGGTTATCGATATCTATACTGGCCCGATTGCGGTAGTAGCTATTCACATCACCGACCACAGCTTTACCAAACTGGTTAGTCTGTATCGATGAGCCATATCCCTGAACCGGAACGCCGGATACCCCTTGGGTATCGAGTAACAAGCGAGTGCCGCCAAGGGTATTAACCCGATGCAAAGCCCCGCCTTCAGGGGTGATAGTTCCCCCGCCCTGAATACCTAAACCAACAGAAGAGTATTGTCCTTCCTGATAGCTGGCGTTGGCATTGATATCCGCACTATTACCTATGTGGTTATAGTTACCACTGACTAGCGCGCCGCTACGTGCTACGCCGGTATTGATCTGGTAGTTGTTGTGAGCATCCAGACGATCGGTATAACCCACTCGCTGACTGTGTTCACGACCACTCACCGTCGCGCTATAACTGATTGTTGCGCTGTTACCAAACGGCATCGACATGGAGAGATACACGCCATCGTCATTGCTTTCGTTATAGCGGTTACGGTAAGCCGAGAAGGTCAAACTGACGTTTTTCACTTTACCGATATCAAAATAACGCGAGAGCGACAGGTTATAGCGGTCATTCGCCGAGCGATCCCAATAGGTCTGATGGCTATAGTTCAGATACGCGCTCAGCCCCAGATCTTGAAATTGCTGGTTGAAGCTGATGGTGTACATCTCTTTATTGCCACCCACGTCATTGTTGCGATAACGCGCGTCGAGATATTCAGTCATGCTCATAAAGTTACGTTCAGAGAAGCGATAGCCAGCAAATGTCACCTGACTGCCTGTTTCCTGAAAGTTTTTCGAATAGTTGACTCGGTAAGAGCCGCCACTCAACGTACCTTGCTCGGGTAAATTGGCCCAAGATTGGGTCATATCAACCGATACGGCACCAAATTCCATCAAATCACGGCCAACCCCGATGGATGCCGCTTGATATTCGTTTTCACCACTGATCCCACCACCAAACAATGACCAGCCGCTATTGATCCCCCAGGAGAATTCCCCGGTACCAAATACTGGCCCTTCAGACCGATGTCCGATATCCGAAGGCTTACCGGCAGCCATGCGATAGCGCACCATGCCAGGGCGGGTCAGATAAGGAATACTGGCGGTATTCACTTGGAATTGTTGAACTTGTCCGTCAAGTTCCTCGACCCGCACATCCAGCGTGCCGGAAACAAAACTGTTCAAGTTCTGAATACGGAAAGGACCGGCAGCGACCAGTGTTTCACTCAACACACGCCCTTGCTGACTCACAACAACTCGCGCGTTGGTACGGGCAACACCAGTAATTTCAGGGGCATAGCCACGCAAATTAGGCGGTAACATATTGTCATCGGTCGCCAGACTAGCGCCGCTAAAGCGGAAGCTATCAAAGATGGCGGAGTTCAGAAAATCTTCACCCAACGTCAACTTGGCACCCAAACTCGGGATAGCGCGATAGGCGTAATAGCGGCTCCAATCCCACTGACGCTCAGTCGATGAACCCGATGATTGGTCAACCCGCGTTTGCCAATCAGCACGGAATCGCCAGGCACCCAAGTTAGCGCCGGTGGTCCCGTTCCCGCTTAACGAGTTGTTATTGGTATTGTTCGTTTCCTGGCGGTTCAATTGCCCTAACAAGTTGTAATCGAACAGCACACCGGGAATACCATCCTCCCAACGAGAAGGAGGATCCCAATCGGGTTCGCTGTATTCCAGCCAGGCTTGCGGCACACTCAGGTGCAGTGCTGACTTCGCCAAATCACCTTCCACGGTCAGACCGGGTAAGCTGCTGATATCGAGACACTCCCCATCACGCGACCAGGTCAGCTTTTGGAAGCTGTCTTCTTTCAATGCCAGCAACTCAATTAACTGGGGTGTTAAACACGCCTCACTTTTATTAGGATCTTTTTCTGAGACGTAGAACACAACCGGCTGTTCGCTGAGCTCCTGCTTATTCATACTAACCAATAAGTTATAGTGCCCAGGCATGATGTAGCCGCGTTGGGAGAACTGACTCAGGTCAAAATTAGCGCGATCCTTGGTATCCAGCACATCGGTATTAAACTGAATATCATCACGGGCTTGCGCTCCATAAGCATTGCCACTTAATGCAACTGCAATCAAAATTCGCAATAAATCACGACGGGCAAAACCGGAGGTGATGGAACGAGCGGATACCATGGGATATGTCACCTTACTCATTGAAATCAGTAATAATCCAATTTGAAACGAACGCTAGAATGATAAGTTCCAGCACGCAGTGTCTTACCATTGCCCACTAACCGCAGGGCATAATTGAGTTTCATATCAGCAGGAATTATATTGATCTCCGGTGATGCCACCCCTGGCGTCGAAACATTGCCTTTATCATCAATAATTTGCATTGCCACTCCTTCGGCTTCACCATTAACCGCAAAATTATTACCGTCCGCGGCACCGTCAAATGTCACAACAAAATGCTGCTGGTTCGACTTATCTGGATCAGGGTGAGCTATCGTGCAATGCAACAACCGAATCTCAAACGGGTGTTCATCCCCTGCGCCGTTCTGAACCAATTTACCAATAGGCAAAATCGCCATATCGATGGTTTGTTCCAAGCTCCCGGGATCTATCGCACAAGCAGTATCAGTAATACTTCCTTCCATACTCACGCGGCCCCAGGCTGTTTTCATGGGATCTGCCGTTACCGGTAAGCTCAGCAATGACGCCATCAGTAAGGAAGGAAGCACTATCAAAAAAAATGACCTGAACATAAATCACCTAACTCATCCAATACGTATCTTTCTCAAGAGAAAAAGACATGCGGAAAAATCCGCATGTCCAATTAGAAAAGGGTGACTTATTGGTAAGCCAGGGTGAAATCAGCAACGCTTGAGAAGTTGCCTGGTTTGATAGCGTCAGATGCAGTGCTACCTTGCAGGTAAGCAGAGAATGCCAGGGTGTTGTTACCAGTAACCAGAGTCTGCTCAGCAGTTGCTTGGCCCAGAGTAATAACGGTACCTGAACCATCAACGATAGCGATACCAGCGCCTTCAGCTACACCAGTAATGCCCAGCAGGCCAGGTACTGCTGCTGATTCTGCACCGCCGAAAGTGGTGGTTACAGATTGCAGAGTAGTGATGTCACAGTTTTCCAGTTTGATTTTGAAATCTTGTGCAGTTGATTTGCCGCCATTCTGCAGTGCCACGTTAGAGATCTGGCCCATTTCAACAGTCTGTGCATCTGAACCTGCTGCGATTGAGCAAGGTGCATCAATGATTGAACCATTGAAAGTCACAGTACCGTGGCCTTGATCAGCAGCGTTAGCCATAGAAGCAAAACCTAATACCAGAGCAGCAGCCAAGACAGTTTTATTCAGTTTCATTACGTGATTCCTTTATACACAATTAAAATTTAATACGCTGATTTGCTTTGAAAAAATCAAAGTAAATACCGCGTAAAAGTTGTTTTAAAATACAAATGCATGTTGCTTCTTGCCATTAAAATACCAAAGGACAAGCTGAGAACTGCACAGAGCCATAAAGTCAATATGTAGGCATTGGTAACACCTGCACAT
>NZ_JAZGQE010000196.1:0-7987 GCF_048593885.1 Yersinia sp. 1252 StPb PI
AGTTTAAAATAGTTTGTAATAAATAAAGCGGTGAGGGAAATGGCTTAATATCGTTTTTTTATGGCAAAAATGAAGTCTGGCGACTCAAACAAAAAAGCCCTGATAGCAGCTATACACCGGTATCAGGGCTTGCTTTTCGTACTACCACTTACAACTTAAGGCAGGATTGAAGGTTGGTCTGCGCCTTCTTTCTCAACTTTCTGCTGCAACATGTGTTCACGTTTCATACCCAGTTTCAACGCCAGCGCGGACGCAACGTAGATGGATGAAACGGTACCGATGGAAACACCGATCAACATCGTCAGTGAGAAGCCTTGCAGCATCGCACCACCGAAGATGAACAGCATCAATACCACCATCAGCGTAGTTGCAGAGGTCATAATAGTACGGCTTAAGGTCTGGGTCAGAGACACGTTCATGATTTCATAAGGCGTACCGCGACGGATTTTGCGGAAGTTCTCACGAATACGGTCCGATACCACGATACTGTCGTTTAGTGAGTAACCAATAACCGACATCAATGAAGCAATGATGGTCAGGTCGATCTCAATCTGGAATAACGACAAGATCCCCATGGTAATGACCACATCATGGGCCAAAGCGATAACCGCCCCCAGCGCCAGACGCCATTCAAAACGGAAACCGACATAAACCAGAATACACAGTAACGCGACTATCAACGCCATGCCGCCAGCTTGGGCTAAATCGCTGCCCACACTTGGCCCGACGAATTCGATACGTTTTACCGAAGCATTCTTATCAACTGACTCATTAATAACAGAGATGACTTTGTTGCCCAATTCCTGCCCGGCAGTTCCGGTGGCGGGTGGCATACGTACCATCACATCACGGGTGCTACCAAAGTTTTGCAGAATTGGCGATTCAAAGCCCGCTTTTTCCAGCGTGTCACGCAGTTGATCCAGATCCGCAGGTTTTTCCAGGTTAATTTCAATCACCGTACCACCGGTGAAATCCAGACCCCAGTTGAACCCTTTAGTGGACATCACCACAATCGATGCCACCAACAGCAACAACGAGACGCCGAAAGCGACGTAATCCCAGCGCATAAAGTCATAGACTTTACGGCCATAGTTCAGTTGTTCAACAGTATAATCCTGTGCCACAACGTACTCCTCAAATAGACAGCTTGTTAATGCGCTTGCCGCCGTAAAGCAGGTTGACGATGGCACGAGTACCGACTATAGCGGTGAACATTGACGTTATAACACCGATCGCCGTTGTAATGGCAAAGCCTTTAATCGAACCGGTACCCACAGCATAAAGAATAATTGCCGTGATAAGCGTCGTTACGTTCGCATCGACGATACTTGAGAAGGCACCTTTGTACCCTTCATGAATCGCTTGCTGGATCGTCCGCCCGTTCCTGAACTCTTCTTTTATTCGCTCATTAATCAGTACGTTAGCATCAACTGCTACCGCCAATGTCAATACGATCCCGGCAATACCCGGCATGGTTAATGTCGCCCCCGGTAACAAGGACATCACACCCACGATCAACACCAGGTTAGCCAATAGCGCCGTACTGGCAATCACACCAAATTTACGGTAGTAAATCACCATAAACAGGATAGATACCGCCAGGCCCCACAAGCAAGCTTCCAGACCTTGGGTGATGTTCTGTGACCCCAGAGTTGGCCCGATAGTACGCTCTTCCACAATCTGGATAGGAGCAATCAGAGCACCAGCACGCAGCAACAGGGAAAGCTGACGAGCTTCAGCCGGGTTATCAATGCCAGTAATACGGAAGCTGTTACCCAAGCGTGACTGAATAGTCGCTACGTTGATAACTTCTTCCTGCTTAACCAGAATCGCTCGGCCGTTAGCATCCTTTTTGCCGCTGTCTTTATATTCTACGAACAAAGTCGCCATCGGCTTGCCGATGTTGTCTTTGGTAAAATTAGACATCAGAGAACCACCGGCGCTATCGAGCGAGATATTAACCTGAGCCTGGTTATATTCGTCGGTGCTGGAGGTTGAGTCAGTAATATGGTCACCGGTCAGGATAACGCGCTTGTACAAGACAACCGGGCGGCCTTCACGAGTATTTTTGACTTCTGAATCACCCGGTACCCGACCGGAAGCAGCAACAGAGGCATCAACATTGCTATTTACCAGACGGAACTCAAGTGTTGCCGTCGCACCAAGAATCTCTTTGGCACGCGCGGTATCCTGAATGCCCGGTAATTCAACCACAATACGATCCGATCCCTGGCGCTGAACCAACGGCTCGGCTACACCTAACTGGTTAACCCGGTTACGTAGGATAGTAATGTTTTGTTGAACTGCATATTCACGCGCTTCCCGCAAACGGTCATCCGTCATCACTGCCTTTAAGGTATTGCTACCATTGGAGCCAATGACCAGATCACGGTGGCGAGAAGAGAGGTAGCTGACGGCATCATCGCGGGTTTTATCGTCGCGAAAACGCACTTCAACACCATAGTTATCAAGCTTACGCACCGTGGCATACGGGATATTTTTCTCACGCAGATCGGTGCGCAGGGTATCCATCGTTTGCTCTTGCAGTTTGCCCAGCGCAGTATCCATATCCACTTCCATCAGGAAGTGCACACCGCCGCGCAGGTCAAGACCCAGCTTCATCGGCTCTGCACCTAACTTGGCAAGCCAAGAGGGTGTTGCCGGAGCCAGATTCAGCGCGATAACGTATTTGTCACCCATCGCAGCCATCAGTGCCTCACGGGCACGCAACTGGACGTCAGGATCTCTAAAGCGAGCCAGGATTGCACCGTTCTCCAGCGCAATAGACTTGCTCGCTATGTTGTCTTTTTCTAAAACGTCACGGACTTGGACCAGCGTTGTTTCACTGGCGGCGATTCCTCGCGCACCAGTGATTTGAACAGCCGGATCCTCACCATAAAGGTTGGGAAGTGCGTATAGCAGACCGATGAAGATCACAACGATCAGCATCAGATACTTCCACAAAGGATAACGGTTTAACACGGCAATTCCCTTCGGGAAAATCGAAAATTACAGAGCCTTCATTGTACCTTTCGGTAAAACGGCAGCAACGAAGTCACGTTTGATCATCACTTCAGTGGTGTCGTTCAGTGCGATTACGATATAACCCGTTTCCGCAACTTTAGTTACACGACCAAGTAAACCACCCGTGGTTAGCACTTCATCACCTTTACCAATAGAATCCATCAGTTTTTTGTGTTCTTTGGCACGTTTTTGCTGTGGACGCAGGATCATGAAGTAGAAAATAAGACCAAATACCACCAGCATAATCACCAGGGAGTACGGGCTGCTTTGAGCCGGAGCCCCAGCGGATGCGACAGCATCGGAAATGAAAAGACTCATTAAAATTCCCTCATTGTTATCAATATCAATAATGTGAAATCAGTGCGATAAAACAGAAACGGTAAATCGTAACTGTTAGATCTACAAATACAAAGGCAATAATTTTAAAATCAGGCATTTAATGGCGGAACAGGTTTCCCAATCCGGCCATAGAAATCTTCAACGAAGACCTCTAATTTACCCTCTTCAATAGCCTGACGTAAACCCGCCATTAAGCGTTGGTAGTAACGCAGGTTATGAATAGTATTTAGTCGCGCACCCAGTATTTCGTTGCAACGGTCAAGATGATGCAAGTAGGCACGACTATAATTGCGACAAGTGTAGCAATCACAATGTTCATCCAACGTTGCAACATCATCCTTATGCGTGGCATTACGGATTTTTACCACACCGTCAGTGACGAACAAATGGCCGTTACGGGCATTACGCGTAGGCATCACACAGTCAAACATGTCGATACCACGGCGCACACCTTCTACCAGATCCTCTGGTTTCCCCACGCCCATCAGATAACGTGGTTTATCTGCCGGAATCTGCGGGCAAACATGCTCCAAAATACGATGCATATCTTCTTTTGGCTCACCCACCGCCAAACCGCCCACAGCGTAACCATCAAAACCGATATCTACCAGCCCTTTTACTGACACATCACGTAAATCTTCGTAAACACCACCCTGAATAATACCAAACAATGCATTTTTATTGTTCAGTTCATCAAAGCGTTGGCGACTACGGGCCGCCCAGCGCAACGACATCTCCATCGAACGCTTGGCATAATCCCAGTCCGCGGGATAGGGGGTGCATTCATCAAAAATCATCACGATATCGGAGCCGAGATCGTACTGAATTTCCATTGATTTTTCTGGGCTAAGGAACACTTTATCGCCGTTGATCGGGTTTTGGAACATCACCCCTTCTTCTTTGATTTTGCGCATCGCACCCAAGCTGAATACCTGGAAGCCGCCGGAGTCAGTCAGAATCGGGCCATGCCACTGCATGAAATCATGCAAGTCACCATGCAACTTCATGATTTCCTGACCTGGACGCAACCACAGGTGGAAAGTGTTACCCAGCAAAATCTGCGCACCGGTCTCTTTTACTTCTTCCGGTGTCATCCCTTTAACTGTGCCATAGGTGCCAACAGGCATAAATGCCGGGGTTTCTACCACGCCACGCTCAAAGATAAGACGACCACGACGGGCGCGCCCATCAGTTGTTTGTAATTCGTACTTCACATAACCTCCAGCACTAGAGAAACAGTCTAATGTTGTTATTGCCGGATCACACAATATGTGTGACCTAAAATTTACGGGTTAACCGTCTCTTGCGGTGCCCGTGGATTACGGCTGATAAACATCGCATCGCCGTAACTGAAAAAGCGGTATTGTTCTGCCACCGCTTGCTGGTATGCATTCATGGTATTTTTATACCCAGCGAAAGCAGACACCAACATTATTAATGTTGATTCAGGTAAATGGAAGTTGGTCACTAAGGCATCCACAACCTGATAATGATAACCCGGGTAGATAAAGATACGGGTGTCACCAAAGAAGGGTGCAATCAGGCTGTTCTCTGCCGCCTTAGCAGCACTTTCCAATGAGCGTACCGAGGTGGTCCCAACCGCCACGACACGATTGCCACGCGCCTTACAAGCCAAAACAGCAGCTACCACATCTTGAGGTACCTCTGCATATTCGGAATGCATGATGTGCTCTTCAATGGTGTCTACACGCACGGGTTGGAACGTCCCCGCGCCGACATGTAGCGTAACGAAAGCCATCTCAATGCCTTTCTCGCGCAGTGCGGCCAGCATTGGCTCATCAAAATGTAAACCGGCCGTTGGTGCGGCTACTGCCCCTGGGCGCTCACTGTAGACTGTTTGGTACAATTCACGGTCAGCATCTTCATCAGGGCGGTCAATATAAGGAGGCAAAGGCATATGGCCGACGGCATTTAGGATAGTAAAAACATCCCGCTCATCGTCAAAACGCAGCTCGAACAAGGTGTCATGGCGTGCCAACATCGTGGCTCGAATACTTTCGTCATCGCCCAACAGCAGCTCAGCACCCGGCTTAGGTGCTTTGGAGGCTTTTACATGGGCCAGTACACGATGATCGTCCAAAACACGTTCTACTAATACTTCAAGCTTACCGCCACTGGCTTTACGGCCAAACAAGCGCGCTGGAATAACGCGGGTATTGTTAAATACCAGCAGATCGCCGGGCGTCAGTTTATCCAGCAAATCGGTGAAAATTCCGTGCGTTAACGTTCCCGTCGGGCCATCCAGTGACAGTAAGCGGCAACCGCTACGCTGGGGCTGGGGATAATGGGCAATCAGAGATTCCGGCAGCTCAAAAGAAAAATCGGCAACACGCATAGCTTTCCACTTGATATCAGAACAGACCCGGCTCACGAGTATGATTGGAGCCGGTTCACAAAAACAGGCCGCTAGTCTAGAGCCCTCAAGGGCTGGCTGCAAGAAATAAGGACAATTGGTGGTCATTTGCTATAGCCAAAATAATTGTCGTCGCAGCCAGGCAGTAAATGAACGCATCTCGATAAGCTGACGCCCACCAGTGATTCAGTTGGCAAATCTGCCAGATGCGGATTTGAGCACGGCTTACAGTAGCTCCGCAGAGGTGGGCCAGGAAATTGACCGCGTAATGACGGCAGCTAACACCGCTGCAACTTCAAGTAAGAAGGGATATACTTTGCAGATGAATTTTCTCGCTCACCTCCATTTAGCCACACTGGCTGACAGTTCCCTACTGGGCAATCTGCTGGCAGATTTCGTCCGTGGTAATCCACAGGATGAATATGCCCCTGAGATTGTGGCTGGGATTATGATGCATCGCCGCGTTGATGTCATGACCGACGCGCAGCCGCTGGTCAAAGAAGCACGTCGCTATTTTAGTGCTGATTACCGCCGAGTTGCCCCTATCACTTTGGATGTGCTGTGGGATCATTTTCTGGCACGTAATTGGGATAAACTGGTGCCGGACTACACGCTGCCCGGGTTTATCCAGCATGCGCAAAGCCAGATTGTGCCCCATCTACCACAGACACCCGCGCGCTTTCAGCACCTTAATGCCTATCTGTGGCGGGAGCGTTGGCTGGAGCGCTATGCTGAACTACCCTTTATAGCTGATGTGTTACAAGGTATGGCTAATCGGCGGCCCAAACTGGCAGCACTTGCTGGCTCTTTTCAGGATATAGAACAACACTATCAGCCGTTAGAACAACTGTTTTGGGCGTTTTATCCTGCCATGATGTTGCAGGCACAACGCCAACAAATCTAGCTTAAAACATCTTTATTTGTATGGTTATTATTACTAAGTCACTTGCGCTTTCTGCCAGAATGGGTATCTTAGCAAGACTACGAAACTAAAAACGTCGTAACGATAGGTAAAAGCTATCACAGCGATTGGTATTTATCCCTTTATTCATTGCGCTTAAATACCTATGCTGTGCCGATACTTTTAAGACAACTGGTTAATCCATCCCTATTAACAGGAGTAATTTATGGTTCTGGTAACTCGTCAAGCCCCTGATTTTACAGCAGCTGCTGTTCTTGGTAGCGGCGAAATCGTTGAAAACTTCAACCTGAAAAAACACCTGAACGGCCGCCCTGCCGTCCTGTTCTTCTGGCCAATGGACTTCACTTTCGTTTGTCCTTCAGAGTTGATCGCTTTCGACCACCGTTACGAAGAATTCCAGAAACGTGGCGTTGAAGTTGTTGGTGTTTCTTTTGACTCTGAGTTTGTGCACAACGCATGGCGTAAAACCCCAGTTGATAAAGGCGGCATTGGTGAAGTTAAATACCCAATGGTTGCTGATATCAAACGTGAAATTCAGAAAGCCTACGGCATTGAACATCCAGAAGCTGGCGTTGCATTGCGCGGTTCATTCCTGATCGACAAAAATGGTATTGTTCGCAGCCAAATCGTTAACGACCTGCCAATCGGCCGTAACATCGACGAAATGATCCGTACTGTTGATGCACTGCAATTCCACGAAGAACACGGCGAAGTTTGCCCTGCTCAGTGGGAGAAAGGTAAAGCAGGTATGGGCGCATCACCAGATGGCGTAGCTAAATACCTGTCTGAAAACGCCTCTAAACTGTAATAACAGTTTATGCCGCCCCTGATTTACTCGGGGGTATCAAGCCAGTCAGTTCACCCTGACTGGTTTTTTTATTTTATAAAGTGGTAAATGGGTGCTTGAAAGCTACTACCTGACAACGAAGGGCGGGGATGACTCCCCACCCGATTGCCTTACCGTTCAGATTCGTAAGCTAAAATGGCCGCAACCTCTTTTTTTCCATCTTTTAAGCGCAATTCACACAGTGATTTGTGCGTAATTAATGTAAATGCCAAGACTGTTATACAAACAATCAACAGGCACCAAACGAGAGAGTTTTGTGGCATATTTGGCCTCCATGTCTTGCCTTTCAGCAGGTAAGAAGCTACCGTAATGTTGTTCGGCATTAGGGAGCCTCGTATTGATTAACCTCAGTACGGGGCTTTTTCCTATCTGCTTTATGACAACAACTGTTTTTACCAAGGCACTTACAGCACTGGTTCAAACAATGCCCAAAGCAGACAGCTTCAAGCACCCGCCGCAGAGTCTATATAATAATCTTTTC
>NZ_JAZGQE010000197.1:0-7974 GCF_048593885.1 Yersinia sp. 1252 StPb PI
CTCAAATATGTAAATATCATTATCTTAAAAAGAGATTAAAAAACACTTTATAGCCATTATGTTAACAGATTATCATTTGTAGATTATCTCAAAAGTAACGTTATGATTATCTCAAAAATCCGTGGCGATACATCCTATTGAATATCACTGTATACCGAACTGAGATCAGCACCACCCCCCTACTACTTTCACTTTGAACTATTATGTTCGGTATCATTCAAAGCAGGGCCAACCAGAGATAACAGGAGTAATCTCATGATAAACCCAGCGGAAAAGCTCAAGGCAAAGTAGCGGGAATTTATCAGTGTCAGGGAGTTGATTGAGCGAATTTCACGTCTCCACCCCGCGATGAGTCAGGCGCAGATAGCTAACTGGCTGCTGATAGAATTGACGGATGCCAGGCCAGTGTCACCGCCGTTACTGATTCAGGACGCGCTCGGCGTGATCCGCGCCCCACGCATTTATCTGTATCACGCGTATCTGGCCTATATGGAAGCTTACGGCCATCAGCGTTCATTATCGTTGACCAAATTCGGCAAAGACTTTCCCAAAGTAATGAAAGAATTCGGCGCAGAATACAAAAAAGCCAGGACCGACAAAGGCTTCCGCTACAACATGGATTTATCCGACACCGCCAAAGACTGGCTCCCCGCCCTGGCACTGCCCCACCATCCGCAACCGGAAGAGCCACCCTACTAATTATTTCTCACCTCTGGCTTATTCAGAGTGTTCAGAAATAGATTTAATTAATTGAAATACAAAGATAAAAACCGACTGAATAGTTTACTAATAACTGTTCAGTCAGTATTCATTAATTCGTGGATGGCAGGTATTAAAAACTGAACACCTGAACAGTTGCTGAAGAGTCTGAGGGGGAGTGTTCAGAGAGGCTGAGGCCAGAGCGGGTGCGGGTTGTGGGGGTGATCTTGTTGCCTGGTGAAGGGGGTGAATAGTGGGGGGGAAGATGGGGGGTGGGCCGTTGCGTTATATCCCTATCCCATCAGCCGCAAAAATCACATTAAAAAGTATCTTGTCCCCCAAACAACTACCTGATTTCATTCAATAACTCAGGGTGTTTATCAAGCACTTGCAACAATTTTATCGTTGATGGGTGTGGCAACGCTTTACCCTTTTCGTAACGCGAAAAAGCATTCACTCCACCTCCAAAAATCTCACTAGCTTCCCGCTGGTTTAGACCCAATTTTTTTCGCACCTGCACAATATATGCGGGTGCAATCGATTCTGTATTAACCATTTTTCGCAAAAGCATTGTTTTTGCTGCATAGGTATCGGACTCAGCTTCAGTCATGATTGTTTCACCGCATGCCGGGCAATGTTGTCCTATCACGCCTTCGACGATGAACTTACGCCCTTTATAGGTAAAGGGGACGTCACGCGCTTCGTGGATTAATTCTGCACCACCACAAACTGGACATTTCATCATTAAAGCTCCTTAAACGAGACAATCAAAACATCATCGATAACCGTGATTTTCAAATAAACTCTACCGCACGAAAGCATGGGGCGGTAAACATCCTGCCAAATCGTATGATCTTGATGTATCGTCATACTTTTATAAAAATCGGCGCTAGTCAGTTCGCAAACTACATCACACATATCCCTAAAACTCAGCCCCAGCTCTTCAGCGCCATCTCTGGCAGTTCGAGTCGATTTAACATTCCCTTTCAATACCAATTCTTTTACTTTTAGTAAACGAGTATGCGGAGTCCGTTTCTCCATTTCATTGCCATCCTTGAGCAAGTTTCACTCAATAAACATAACCTACTAGGTTATTTATAGCAAGAAAATAACCTAGTAGGTTTGTTTTGCAGATAATTTAACAAATATCAATGAGTTATGGTTATTGAGGTGACGAAGCCAGTAATTTTTATTACAGCATTTACAAAATCATCTGTGCTGCCCGGCATTTATAAATTTCTGCTAATTTCTCTCTGGTTTTCTTTTGTGGGCGAGAATCTACGGCTTCCCATTGGGATACAGCAGATTGGGTGGTGCCAAGCAGTTCTGCTATTTCATATTGCGAAAAGCCACGGTAGATACGCCATGCAGCCAGCAAACTGACACCATCGTTTACCATGATTTGAACAACTTCATTCGGGATGGTCTGATCATCATCGTGATCAGCAACATAGGGAATATCATCGTACTTCGCATTAGAGATAAGTTGCTGGTATTCGGCAATGGGTAAGACCACAAACTGAGGCTCTCCTGCTTCATCATGAATGTATTGTAGTTTTGCCATCTTATTCACCTTAGTTTAGAAAAATAACACCATGCCTTTGAGAGGAAATCTACTGAGCCAGCCTACTAATAGGTCGTTGTGGTTCTACGTTTAACTTCCTGGATCGTACATATCACAGGGGTTCCCTCTATAATCTGAAAAATAATCCTGTAATTCCCCACTCGCATCCGATATTGGCTATCACTGGTCTGTAACTTTTTGATATCCAAATCAACAGCAGGGAAATTTGTCAGTTTATTCACTGATGGATTTTCGATATCTGACATCTATTGAAAGTAACTGCTTAACCGCTTTCCTCGACCAGTCAACCTTGACCATCGTTTCCTCACTTTTATAAGTGATCACATCCGCTGTTATTGTCAAATAGTAGAGCTATATGTAAGTATGGTCAACACGGAAACCTAATTATTTACTAATTTTAATCTTATTAAAAACTGATTTTTGAATCCAAATAATAATTGATATCGATGCATTACATACATATTACACCCACAAATGCGGCCCCTCTCGCATCTACAAAAATGTTTGTCCTAATTTACCACTGGTTAATTGAACAGTCGAGAATGGCCGGATATAGTGCCCTCGCAGCGGCAAAATCCGTTGCTGGGTTTAGCAGCCCGAGTCAAAACAGAGCGCACAACCGCGCAGGCGGTTACTATGTGCGGGTACAGTTACACCTGTGAAAAAGCAATGGTGGGCTGGACGGGGGCATCGAAAGATGCGCCGGGTTCTCTGTTGACCGGTCTGCTAAGTGCCCAATGAAAGCATTTTAGGTTTGCCAGCAAAACGGTATCTGAAGCGCCAACCTTTCGAGCCATTTGGCTCCACCAGCAGAGACAATCCATTACCATCCGCTTTGGTGTAGGGCTTCTCTTGGGGTTTTGCACAGCGTATCTCAAGGTCCGTGAGTGCGATGTGTATAGAATCCAGAGTGTATAAAACATGATGTGTATAGAATTTGGAGTGTAGAGAATCTCTATACAGATAACTATACACGTTTGTATGTGGATTCCCGTGAGCAACAATAGCCGTCAAGAGACAACAACAGTGGCCTAAATCTTACTATGACTGGATTTGATGTACTTCGGGAGATACTGCGAGACGTTAGATTGGAGCGGGTGAAGGGAATCGAACCCTCGTATAGAGCTTGGGAAGCTCTCGTTCACTCTATCTCAACATTGTACCAGTCCTAGACAACTGATAGCGGCATAATAGGGGAACTAATTATGGCTATCAAGGGCAATATGTATCTTTATCAAGATTCAACGGGACTTTGGATTTTCCAAGTCTTCGTTCCTGCTTATATGCGGCATATCTCAGAAGGTAAAAGGGTTATACGTAGAAGTGCAGGGACAAGGGATATTGAAAAAGCTAGAGATTTTAGAGACCACATGATTATTGAGTGGAATAAGCTCAAATCTCAACTGAAGCCGGATACTCATTCTATCAAGATACAGCGCGGCGTCGCTGGGTTGCATAGTCTGGTTAAGCAAGCAGCCAGTAAACCCAAAAAAGGCATCTCTGCAAGAAATGAATCAAAAAGTAAGCCTGTGAGTTTGATTCCTAAACTGGGAACCTTACGGGATGAATATCTATCAACTTATGATGAACGTAGAGCACTCTCTACCCTCAGTAAAACAGCTAGAGCGGTAGATATATTTCTCAATAGCATAGGCAAAGCGGACATATCAGTAGACTTAATTGGTCGTAGGATGGTTGCTGAATTCCTTGATTATCAAGGTAAAGATGGGTTATCCCCTCAGACATTACAAAACTGGCTATCTTCCTTGAGTGGGCTATATGAATTTGCTATGCGTCGGTATGACAACATTCCCCCGCTTAATCCATTTCAAGGCCATAATCTCGAAGCAAAGCGTAGCATCGTTAGCTATGAACCATTTGAATCACATCAAATTGAAACTTTATTACTTGAAGCAGAAGAAGAAATAAGGGACGTGATACTGATCGGATTATATTCAGGTATGAGATTAGATGAAATTTGTAGTTTAAAAATAATTGAAACTATCACGATTGAGGGTATCCGCTGCTTTAACATTACCAAGGGCAAGACCAAATCAGCAATAAGATATGTTCCAATCCATTCAAAACTTATTGACATAGTGGATAAGTATCTTTCTATGGCTAATGGCGAATATCTATTAACCCATGCAAATCTGGTCAAACGTAAAGATGGCAAAACAGGCCCATATTACAGTCAGAAATTTACAAGACTCAGGAATAGTGTGTTACCTCTAGCTTCTGATAGGCAAGTTTTCCACAGTTTAAGGGGGATGTTCATCACGGAATTAGATAGGCTAGGAGTGCCGGAGCAACGGATAGGAGCTATAACAGGCCATGCAGAGCAAAAGGCAAAGACAGAGGCTTTCAGGACGTATAGCAGAGGTGCGCTTATGAAGGAGTTAGCGGGATATATTGAAATGATAAATTATAAATTAGAAGACAACCTTTGTTAGATAAAAGGCGGGGATTAACCCGCCTTCTGTTCATTTATAAACTATCGTGCTGGGTATGAGGTAATTAAATCGTTCATCTGACGTTCGTCATAGCTAGCAATCTTGTTATCTGCTAGTACAGAAAAAACCCCCTCTAAACGCCCCACGTCTGTACTAATATGCACGTCCGCAGGTTTAACAGTTATATGGTTTACTGGTGCTTGGTACTGACTACTAGCTTGATAAGGCTGTGGTCGCATTGCTGCCGCAGATGGAATCATAGCCTGTGGAGTCATGTTGTTTGCAACGGGTTTACTATCTTTAAACTGATTCTTCAACAGTTCCCAAGCACTCAGACCCATAATCAGATTTGAGTTAGAATTCAATCTCTTTGATGGTTCTTTAACACTCTGGAATAATTCTGCTTTTGTCTTTGGTTCAGCAAGCTGATTAACAGAGAAACCAGTAAGCTTGATTATATTTGCGATGATTTTGCCCAATCCCTCGACAAGAGGTGTTAACTGGCGCATCGCCTCAGCAAGTCCGTCTGTCCCACCCATTGCATTGCTGAGGCTGATGGAGAATTTATCGCTTAGGGTTTGTGAAGCATAACTAACTGCGATACCCCATTCACGGAGTTTGGTTAGACTAGATAACTGTTCGTCAGAGAGCATTTGGCCTTTAGACTTCATATCAATAATGGTTGAGATTACTTCATCGCCGTTATTGGCAAAGAGTCCACTTACTCTTGAGAGATCATTAACCGTTTCTTCGTAATATTTTTGTTCAGCCGCTGATTTCTTCAAAGCTTTTGCATTAAGTTTCATTTGCACAATGAACTCTGTAGGAGCCATCTTTTCTATATCTTTGAGGGTATAGCCCAACGGCTTAAACAAATCGTTATACGTGTCTGTCAGCTCGCCACCGCCTTTTAGTTTGCCGGTCTTCTTATCAAACGTTCCTTGGGACGTTAATTCACCCTTTTTTTCTAAGACATCAGAAAGAATATTTTCTAAGTTGGCGTCTATCCCTTTATTTTCAACCAGGCGCATCAGAGCTTGGCTCTCATAGGAATTTATTGTTCCTGCTTTATTTAATTTATTAATTTCCTTGGCACGGTCTACAGATGAAGAAGCACTGCTGTACGCTGCATAAGCACCACCTACAGCGCCAGCGGCAGCATACCCACCCAAGCCCACCCCCAACAGAGCACCACCTTTACGGCTTTCTGCTTTTGCTGTTTTGGCTGTTTCTCTTTTCAATCGTCTGGCTGTGGCCTCTGCTCTGCGAGTATTGGCAATCAGGAACTTCATCTGCTGATTCATTTCAGATAGATCAAGATTTCCTTTCTTGTACTCATTAGCAAGCTGTTTGGCCTGTGCAATAGCCTTATAACGTTGACCTACCCCCAGTTGTTCCATGCGAGAGATTGAAAAAGCAACGTCACGTAATTTCATGGCGCTGTTTATCTCGCGCTTGGTGGTCTCTGCGGCTTGCTTCTTTAACTGTAATTTACGTTTCTCAGCTAATGCAGCTTCTTTTGCCTGACGGGTGGCTGTTTTACCCACGCTATTCATTTGTTTCATTTGTGATGCTGTCACCGCTGCCCAATCCTTGGTTGATGGCGTACCCACTATACCAGTGCCAAAACCCGATTTAACTTTGTTCATAGCTGCCATCTGTTGAGATGCTACAGCTTTTGCACTTGCTACGGCTTTATTGGCAGAGGCTGGAGAAATGCTTCCTACTATCCCTGTTGATTCTTTCTTCAGCCGTTTCATGGAATCTCTGACACGTTTTAAGCTTTGGATATCAGTATCAAATTTAACGATATTCCGTAACGTGGCGGCTGTTATGATCATTGTTTATCTTCCTTTTATTATTGTTTATTGTTTTTCTCAGATAAATAAAAAGCCCAGCCTTTTTAAGACTGAGCTTTTATTATTTAGATACAGGCTCTGATATTGCTCGAAACAAGCTATACCCATTTTTAAGTCGCCAATTAAGCGTAGATTCGTTAATTTTAAGAAAACGTGCTAATTGCCGTACATTCAATAAGTTCAATATAGTCTCATCACCACGAATACATTTAATTACACGTCCTGAATTGTCTTCTATTTTTAGTTGCATAAACTTACCCTCTATTTTTCTATAAAGCACAATAAAATTATAATAAAGACTGGAGGAAAATATACCCCCCAGTTAATTAGTAGCATTAGCCATAGATAAAAATAGAGAGCTATTACAAACTCTCTAAAATCCATTTAGCTTGCTGTGTTGGTAGCTTTTAGAACAACATTGGGTAGAAGAGAGGCTGGCAATAAGCTATGTTCATTATGAACGTTTACCATCTGCATATCTGTGTAAGTCCGATATGAATAAACACGTTGCGGTGACATCTGTGCTACATCCATATTCCTAGAAGCTGGTCCGAAATAACCTACATAAGGAGTAGTATTGGGTGAAAACTTAGGTACAAAATATGCTTCATTAGTGTCAATACCATAGCTTGCATCTTCTACACGAATAAACGTCATGTCCATAAAACGGAACATACTGAATCCAGACAAATTTGCAGCTTCTTTGTAGGTGGTAATAATATTGTTGCTGTTATCGGCTGCGCTTGTAAAAGTGAAAAGCTCTTTTACGCTGGCATGGAAGCGTAACTTGCTATAGAAGTTGCTGCCGCAAAACACAATAGTATCCTGCATTGCTGTTGATAGATTCCCCTGAACATTTCTGAGCTTAACCATTACATCATCGAGCCACATTGGGACATCAGTCGAAGCAGAAGCGAGATCAACAGTAGCTACCTGTTGGGAGAATCCGAACGTATCTACCCAATTGATATTCGGGTTTTCCGTTTTAGTTGCATCTACAGTGTTTTTAAACAGGCATTTTGCAAGTAATTGCTCTGTTGTACGGCGGTACGCTGTGTGATGTTTATCTAGATAATCAATGATTACACTGGTTACAGTCCGTTCAGAATCCGTCCCCATGGCGCGGCGTGACTGGAATGCTTCAGGTGTTACAACATCCTGACGGTAGAAATGTGGGATCTCTATATTATATGAGCTGTAACGATCTAAAATAGTGGTATTCTGATCAGTCCCATAGCGCATAGTTTCTGTATTAATAATAGCATTATCTGAAACCAGATAATCAACTGCAATGCTGCGCGTTGCGCTCGGCTTAAAATTAAATAGTCCTAAATTTTGTAATAGATAGTTTTGACTAGGGATTAGTTTAAAACTCTCG